>JAGMDR010000211.1 GCA_023128595.1 Planctomycetota bacterium
GGCAGATGCCGCCCGTCCCATTGATCAACACTCACAGGGCCATAGACTCCTTGCTCAACAAGGTCGGCCCGGGCAGAGGCGACTTGGGCGGGGTCTGTGTCAAGGCCGTGCACACAGTATTGATCGCCGGCTCGCAACCGGGCTGTTAGTGTTCCTTCTCCACATCCCAGATGTACGATGAAACCACCTTTGGCTCCAGAAAGCCTGAGCAACTTTGCAGCATCCTCGGCGGATGCCAGAGGAGCAGACAGCAAAAAGAACAGAAGGCCGCCTGTTAGGACAGTGAACGATTGTTTGATGAATCGATACGTAAGATTTCGGTAAACCTGCTTGTTCATGGAAAGGATTGTTATCAAACTAACACGGCATGTCAAGCGTCATTTTCGTCGAACCATCAAGAAAATGATTAACAATGGCGCGATTTTTATGAAATGTTATTTAGGACAGTTGCAGGCCGGCGTTGGGACAGTCGGCCGCCCACTCTCGGCACGTATCTCCATAAGTACCTTATTATGAAAAGGTTGGACACGCCAGGCAAATGAAACGGAGAGGGGGGGATTCGAACCCCCGGTAGGGACAAGCCCTACACAGCCTTTCCAAGGCTGCTCGATAAGCCACTCCGACACCTCTCCGGTGTCTGCTTCTGAGTCTATCAGCAAACCAGAGCCCCTGCAATCACATTCTATTCCACCGGCATCGGCACCGAGTAAAGTAAGAGCCCCCAGGGTCTCTTACTGTTTGTTTCGTTTCTGTTGAAAGAAATTGCTCAGAAGCGCCGTGCATTCGTCGGCCAGCACGCCGGCGGTGATCTCTAATCTGTGGTTGAGCCTTTCGTCCTGGACGATATTGTACAGGCTCCCGCAGGCCCCCGCTTTGGGGTCGTCGCAGCCATAGACAAGCCTGTCCAGCCGACCCAATACCAGGGCCCCGGCGCACATCGCACACGGCTCTAATGTAACGTAGATCGTGCAGCCGCCCAGCCGCCAGCTTTCCAGAAATGCCGCCGCCTGAGTCAGGGCGATTATCTCGGCGTGGGCGGTGGGGTCTTTGAGCTGCTCTCGCTGGTTGTACGCCCTGCCGATGATCTGGCCCTTGTAAACGACGACCGCCCCTGTGGGCACATCGCCGTTCTCTTCGGCAATCCCCGCCGCGTCAATCGCAGCCTGCATGTATCGCTCATCCTGTTTGGCTTCAATCTCTTCCATCTATGAGCCTCAAACAAACCGCTGCCCTGCTCGCACGCTAATCCATAAGACTTGCGTTGCTTACAAGAACAACTCATTAACTCGAAAAATTGGGCGTTGACTCCAAGACAGAAAAGATAGTAAATAGAAGGTAAAAAATAGTCAATCGGAAAATGGCACTACCAACAGTTGCGATAATAGGTCGGCCTAATGTAGGTAAGAGCAGTCTCTTGAACGCATTGGCCGGGGAAATGATAAGTATCGTCGAGCCGACGGCGGGAGTGACGAGGGACCGGGTCAGCGCGTTTATCGGCAGGGACGAGCGGTATTTCGAGCTTATCGATACGGGCGGATACGGAATTGTCGATACCGACCATCTTAGCGAGCATATCGAGCAGCAGATACTAAAGGCGATTGCCTCGGCACAGCTTATTCTGTTTATGGTCGATATACGCGACGGGGTGGTGCCTCTGGATGAGACAATTGCGCGGCTTCTGCGGAAGCACAATCTCGATGTGATCGGCGTTGCGAACAAGGCCGACAGCGCCAGGATGTTTCCGTCGGCGGGCGAGTTTGCAAGGCTGGGTTTCGGGGAATTTCTTTGCATATCGGCGTTGAACAATCTGAACAAATCCGTGCTGTTGGATGAAATCTTCGACAAACTTGCGGATATGGAGTCGGGCAGGCCTGCGGCGCCGGTGATGAAGATAGCGATTGTGGGCAAGCGGAACGCCGGCAAAAGCACGCTGGTAAACGCGATGGTCGGCTCCGAGCGGGTGATTGTCAGCGAGACGCCGGGGACGACCAGGGACGCGGTGGACGTGCGCTTGGAGAAAGACGGCAAGACTATCATCGTTATCGACACGGCGGGGATAAGAAAGAAGCGGAAGATGGCCGATTCCATCGAGTTTTACAGCTACGTTCGC
>JAGMDR010000212.1 GCA_023128595.1 Planctomycetota bacterium
AGCAGACGGCCCGTGTGGTAATCCAGTTCTTCAATCACATCGGCGTAAAGACCGCCTTTGGATTTGCCCTTGAACCGAGGGGTCGCATCGATCACGGAGTGCGCCATGGTATGAGCGAGATACAGCAAGAATGGCTTGTCTTTGTTTGCTTTGAGAAATTCGATCCCCTTGTCGGTGTACCGTTTAGTGAGGCTGGCCATGTCACGGTCGACGCCTATAGACTGACGATTGTCATAGAGTTTTACTGCTCCGCCATCGTTGGCTCCTAAGGTTCCCCAGTAATAGTCGAAGCCCTGATCATTGGGGACCCGGCCTTTGATGTCCTTACGGTTGGAGACATCCCATTTGCCGATACAGCCGGTCGTATAGCCCACGGTTTTCAGAAGCTCGGCGAAGGTGATCTCACTTTCGGGCATCGACCACCCCTGGCTTCGAATGGGATAGCGTCCGGTTAGGAGGGCCGAGCGAGAGGGCCCGCAGACCGGCTGGGCATAGAAATCAGTGAAGCGCGTGCCTTCTCTTGCCAACTGATCCAGTCGCGGCGAGCGGATTGTTTCTGACCCATAACAGCCGAGGTCGCCATAGCCCTGGTCATCCGTAAATATGATGACAAAGTTCGGTTTGCCATTCTTCTCCGGATGCTTTTCCTTCGATAGAACGGGGCCGACCGCAGAAGACAACGCACTTTCGAATGCCCCGACTCCGAGAGCAGCGGCGCCGAAACCGAGCGATTTCAGGAAACTGCGGCGAGTTCCAGTAAGCTGATTCATGATCTCTTCCTCTCTATTGAAAAAGTATCATTGTATACTCTTCTTCTGTCACTTTCGTTCCACTGGCGGAGGATACTGCACGCATCGTCATCATTTCTCTAAGGGCAAACATTTTCGGTGCCGTTCGATGATGTCTTTGTACTCAGGTTTTCCTGCAAGATTCGTCCATTCCCACGGGTCATTGGAGTGGTCGTAGAGCTCTTCGCTGCCGTCTGCATAACGGATATACCGCCAGCGATCTGAGCGTACGGCGTGATTGCCCTTGCCCATGGTCATTATCGGCATGTATGACCATTTCCGTTTCGAATCTTCAAGTAAAGGGACAAGACTATGGCCGTCATTATCTGCCTTGGCAGGTAATCCTGCAAGTTCCACCAATGTAGGGTATATGTCGAGCAGACTGACCGGCTTGTCGCAACGAGTCCCCGGTTTAGTGACACCCGGAGCTACGATAATAAACGGGACGTGGTTAGCCTTTTCCCAGAGCGTGAATTTCACGCAGCTCTCCTTGTCGCCGAGGTGATATCCATGGTCGGCCCAAAGAACGATGATTGTATTGTCCGCTTTGCCTGAGGCGTCGAGTTTGTCGATCAAGCGACCGACCATCTGATCTGCGAAATCCGCCGAAGCCTGGTAACACTGCACCATTCGCTTGAGATTGCCCGGGCTGTTCTGCGGTTGCGCAGTGGTGTTCTCATAGACGAAAGACTCCGTATGAGCCTTCTTTACCGCTGCCGGCGGGACGTCATCCAGGTCGTTTGGCGGCATTGGGGGAAGCTTCGTTTTGTCAAAAGGATACCTTTTGAACGTCTCCGGAGGAGCATAAAACGGCAGATGCGGCTTGAAGATGCCGGCCGCCAGAAACATCGGTTTGTCCCACTGTTGGTCCATCACATTCTCCACCCACTCGACCATGTCGAGATCGATCATCTTCCGGGTGTGTTCGCCCCAATCATAGTAAGTCCTGGACAAGGGCCCCGTACGGTAGCCGTTATAGTTCGGCTTCGGCGCCCGCGTAGGGAGTTTCGGAAAGAACGCCTGAAAGTCTGGATTCTTTGGGTCTGATTCGCCGGATCTCCCGTGATGGAAGATCTTGCCCGCGCCTTTGGTGGCGTAGCCATGACGCTCGAGGTACTGGGGCAGAGTCACAGCATCCGGGAGCATTTTACGCCACGGATCGCGATTGCCGTATACGCCGGATGTGGTGGCGTGCAAGCCTGTCATTATTGCCGTCCGAGAGGGATTGCAGGCCGGCGTGCTGCAAAAGGCTTTGCTGAAGAATACACCTCGCCTCGCGAGCCGCTCCAAATTCGGCGTCTTGATTGGATTGTCCTTGTTAAACACCGTTGTCCAGTCGTTCATGTCGTCTATGGCGATAAACAAGACATTTGGCTTGGACGGTCTGGACCTGGCTACACAGAATCCACCGACACAGCTCAACCCTGCTGCTGCAACGCATATTTTTTTTAGAAAACTCCTTCGATTCATAATATTCTCCTTCTCCTCGACGTCGGTTGCGCCCATCATCGTTCAGGAAAGGGGAATATAGGTTTGGGATTTTCGACAAAAGCAGCGGGGCGACTGTTCCTTTCCAAATCATCAACGTGCCGTTGCAGCAGATTCCGCAGGCGCTTCACAGTGTCCGGATGCCGAGAGACGATATTGTTGTTTTCACCAATATCTTCTTCAAGATTGTAAAGTTCGCCTTTGCCCTTAGTCAGGAATTTCCATTTTCCCGATCGTACACCCATAGCTTTGTAGAAGAACACATCGTGGGGCGATTTAGCGCCCGGTTCTGCGAACAGAAGTGCTGATATGTCCTTACCGTCGATGACGCGGTCTGTCGGCATCTGTGCGCCCGCGAGTTTTGCGAACGTCGGCAAGAGATCTATCGTGCTGGTAATCTCGTCACACACGGATCCCGCCGGAATTCTGCCGGGCCACCAGGCAATGGTCGGTTCGCGCATATGACCTTCGTAAACCGGCCCGCCCTTACCGCCTCGCAAAGGCCCCATGCTTGTGCCGCTGGAGCCTCCGTTGTCGGACGTGAATATAACCAGAGTTTTCTCCTCGAGATTCAAATCACGCAACGTATTCAGGATTTGCCCCGTGCTCCAATCCGTTTCCTCGATCTGCGCCTCCGTTTCGTTTTCCGCTTTTTCCATGAATTCCTGACGAGCGAAGCGAGGATGATGAATAAAGGCATGAGGCAGGTAGACGAAAAATGGGCGATCTTTGTTTTTACGGATGAACGCCACTGCTTCATCGGTAAACTGCTTGCAAAGCATTGCCTGGTCGTCGCCGTCTTCCACCACTCCAATTACATCGCCATTTCGCAGCAGCGGCAAGGGTGGGAAATTGTACTTTTCATTAAGCTTATGGAACCGCCACATGTCGTTCGAGTATGGAATGCCGTAGTAATGATCAAATCCGTGTTTGGCGGGCATAAACTGGGGCTGATCGCCAAGATGCCACTTACCGAAGCAGCCGGTCGCATAGCCTTTCGTCTTTAGCACATCGGCAATGGTGATCTCATCAGGATTAAGCCCACGCGCCTCACCACCTGCACACGCTGATGCAGCTTGTGAGCACTCAAATGTACAAACGAGAATATTCAATTGCCAGCAAAGAATCACGCCCGGCCAACACATCTCATCTCTGCAAGTCCATACGTCATAAACACTGTTTCTGCCGATTCTCCTGCCTGGGTCTTAATGGTCGCTGGAACCAACCCGTCCGATGATCTGTAAGCTCTGTTCGGCAACCTACCCAGGCTATCCACGCACACTGATTTTTCCACAACCTTGGCATCAATTACATCAATCGCTATCGCCAGAAGACTAATTCTCGTGTGCATCCAGGATGATCCAAACAATAAGTGGGAGTGTTCTATACAATATATGACATAACTCAACTGTGATGCATGTTCCTGTCGACAAGAGTAGTACCCTTGTCAAGAAGAGTGTGCGCTTATATTTGGAGGTTACCACCTCTTTGGTGGCTACACGAAACTTAATCAATGCCATGACAAAAAATGTTAGCGATAGACAGAAGAACAGTGCCGCAATCATGCTGTGTGCAATGAATTTCTTACCAGATAGCTCCGGGTTTCCACTTATTTCCTGCTGTGCTATGAAATACGGCCCAATCACAAATACTTGCATTGCTGCTGCGATTCCAACAGTTGAAAAGGCATCAATTATCTTAGACCTACACCTTAAGAATGCGTTCGTCAACCTATACATAGAAGGTCAATCTATATCACTTTTTTTCTTCTTGTATCGCCCTACTGCATCTCTT
>JAGMDR010000213.1 GCA_023128595.1 Planctomycetota bacterium
GTTTGGCGGGCGAAGGGGCGATATACTCGATGAAGGCTGGTTGAAATCGATGAACGAATTAGAATGGAGAAGAAAAATAGGTGACTGGCCTTAGTTTACGCCTGACCCCTTTAATTATCTCCTGGGTGGCGTTTGAACATGATCCCCATCCTGTACCAGCAGCGAATCTAATCTATTCTGCGGCTGGCTCTCGCCGACAACAGGTGGACTGCCCTGCTGCTTAGGCGGGCCGGCCGAAAAAGTGTAAATATTATCGTCGACAATAGCACAGAAAGCTCGTTTCTCAAAGGCCACGTGGATGTCCATGAATAATACGTTTTGGCCGTTTTCCAGATGAGCAATAGCATTGCCGGCCCTCTGCTGATGTTGGTCGCCATCCCAGTCAAAGAGCGAGAATTCCTTGGCCCTTACGGCAGGAGCATCTATCCAGGGATTGCGGTCGCCCGCCACTGCCATGCCCGGCTCCTTTGCCGTGGTCAAAGGGTACAGGCCATAGGGCACATGATACGAGTAGCTGCAATGCTCCGCTGGATTGGGGCCGAAATCCCAAAGATCAATATACGTTATGTTCCACGCATCATATTCAGAGAGCCTAAAATCCACCACTCCGGGATCACCGGGGCATACAAACGACTTTGGCGCGACCTCGGCATACTTGACCAAAAGATAGAAGCTGGACGAAATGTTTGCGTGGCCGCCGCTGCCGTCAGCGGCCAACCCAAAAGCCGCACGTCGATTTCGTCCCTGCCAGTTGGCTATGCTCGGGCTCCAGGTACTGTTTCTTCCGCCCGCGCGCGGAAGCTCATCATCGTAGTCGTTGGCGTAGATCAGCATTGACTTGCCCAGGCCCGAGAGGTTCTTTCCGCAGATCAACCGAAAAGAAAGCCACCTGGCCCTGCTCAAGGCCGGCATCGCGACCCCTGCTACGAACAATAGAACCACGGAAACCGCAATTCCCACGACAGCAAATCCTTCGCCGGTCAGTCTCCCGCCGCTTTTTTCGATTTTCAGTCGGCTGATAACAGCGAGAATCGCAGCGGGTATCGCTGTGACGCCAAAGGTACAAACGCTGAAAACACCAAGCCCCAATGAGACAATGGCCAACCTGCTCGTTTTGACAGTTGGACTTTTGGTGGCTACAGAAGTTTCCGCCAATGCGCAACCGAACGAGCAACGCAATTCGGCATCGTCTGGATTTCCTTTACCGCATTTTGGAAAGTACATTTCTATTCTCCTATTTTCCATAACGCTGCAGGTCCGCAAGAGCTCATCTGATCACGCAGCTAAAACATGATTATTCGTTCGCCCCTTGCTTGCGCAATAGCTCGACTATTTCCGGATGGCGGGCGTGTTTGGCCCAGTGCAGAGCAGTCCGGCCACCGCGATCTGCGATTTTTACATTCGCGCCTTTGGCAATGAGCACTTCTACCACACCCTTGTGCCCCTTGAAGGCTGCCACGTGCAACGCGGTCAGGGCGCCGCTCTGGGTCGCATCGACATCCGCCCCTTTCGCAATAAGCAGCTCGGCCACCGCCAGATAGCCCCCGAAGACCGCCTCGTGCAGAGGCGTGCCGCCGAACCTCCCGCCGCCCGCTCTGGCACAGTTCGCACCGACATCGGCGCCCTTGGCAATGAGGACCTCCGCCACCTCCTTGTGGCCTCCGGCGGCCGCCTCGTGCAGCGCCGTCCAGCTCGGCGATACGGCCGGCGTCGCGTTGACATCGGCACCGTGCGCGATAAGCAGCTCGGCCACACCTTTGTGACCTCCCGCGGAGGCTAAGTGCAGAGGAGTATGCCCCCACTGCTCCATTTTGAGGTTAACACTGGTCCCCCTTGAGATGTGCAGCCGCACCTGTTCAATATCACCGTAGGCCGCCGCTTCATGAAGCGATTTAGTCGGTTCAGCCGGCTTGGCCTCGGCCTCAGTCTTGGTCTTAGTCTCGCTCTGCTGAGGCGATTCAGCCGGCCCGCCTGCCTCCTTCTTGCAGCCTGCAGCGCCAAATGTGGCCACGAAAATCAGCAGAATTAGCTTCGTCCGTCGCATTCTCAGTTACCTCCTATCGGGATTTTCCATTCAACTTCATAAAGGGTCCTCCTGCACGCTTTGATGCTCTTTTTGAAGCACTCCTGTACAATTCAAGCCCTACGATACCAAGATTTCATCTCAATTTCAACAAGTTTCCGACAGGTTCAGCATGCCATGTCGCAAA
>JAGMDR010000214.1 GCA_023128595.1 Planctomycetota bacterium
TCACCTATCCATTTCCCGGATGAGCGATAAGTTTATCATACGCAGCATAGGGTCCGATAACCTGAGCCGGGACTGGCGGTTGTGTGGGGTGTAAGTGCTTATACATGCAAGAGTTAGACATACTGGTGTGGGTATGCAAAAGCGTGCGTGGTCGGAGGTAGTAGTCTGTCAAATTTGAATTTGTTAGCGCAATTAAGCTGTCATGCTGGGGCAATACACTGGCGACCGACACTTTTCTGACACCACTTGCTTCAGGGTCTGGGTTCTGAATAGTCGTGTCACGAACAATGTTCGAGTCCAGGATATTCCCGCCAATACATACGGAGCATCGTCTGGCCCCAAGAAGTGCCTGTTCCGGAAGACTCGAAACGTAACCGGCAAATGGCGGCCATTCGGGAAACCTCATACGTTCAACACTCGCGCCGCTTGCGAACGGTCTGATCAACAACAGGTTCAAAACATACCCGCTACCCGAATAGTTTTCTTATGTCTTCGTCCGTAATGTTCTCATCAGGCCTTATAGGCTCTGCCCTTTGCCTTCTGAGATGCTCAAAAAATTCCTTCACATTTCCAGGAGCTGACTTGATTGCCAATCCCAACGAATACCTCATTAGACAGATATCTGCCCCATCCAGGACCCCTTTTATCAGCCCGGTTTCTGTGTCCTCTTGGTTTTCCATCTCCCTGTCAAACCCGTCCAGAACACTCTGCAAACTGCCATATGCGATTTCTTCTTCACCCACCAGTTTATTGGTTATTTGAGAATAGGGCATTTGCATGGCTCTAAAAAGATATACTGCTTCAGGTGGAATTGCGTTAGCGTGCTCAAAGCCTTCTTTGAATTCTGGGCCGCTGTAATATGGGGGCAATAGTATCTGGGGTCTCTGAATCAGAACAACGCCTTTCCTTATGACCGTCCTGTCCCTGAATCGGGTGTGTTCAGCAGCGAGCACATAAGGCAGCTCCATGTCTCCAAACGTGAAGAGCATCCGCTGATATTCTCTAATTACCTCGGTGGCGCTCCAGTATTCCCCAAATTTTTCTCTGTCAAATTCGGGCACTTTTTACTCTCTAAAAAACGTCACACAAGAACACGTAGGTTGTGCGATCCATAGCCGACAACATCTCGACAACAGCGTCAGTGCTATACGGTGATCTACGCAAATAACCACGCACGTACGCAGATTGCAAAATGGAGCGGGGCACAATAAAGATAGGCGCTCCTGAAAACAGGATTAATTACGCTTATATGCGTTTGTCCTGACGCCCTGGGACTACAATAGCACAAAAAAGCAAAAATCAAAGGGAAAATGGGCGAAAAGTGTCCGCCGGAGATGGACAAACTCCGCGGGAGATTTCGTATATCGCATGTCGTATGTCGTTCCTTCACTGCGCTCGAGGGCAAGATTGCGTATCGCGTGTGGATTCCGCATCAAGTGCGGAATGACAGGCGTCAGGAAAATCGTGATTCAGGCCATCATAATCCGTGCTAACCAGTGTCAATCAGTGGTTAAGAAAAAGCAGTGTCAATCTGTGTCTAATTCTTCTTTGCGCCTTTTCGCGGCCTACTTCCTTTGTGCCTTTGTGTCTTCGCGGCTATATTTCTCTTTCCTCTCTGTGCCCTTTGTGGCTGTGTGAATCTGTGGAGCTTGTGCCCGCGAAGCCTGCCCTCGACCTGATCGGGGGGCGGGTATCTGTGGTTAATTCTTAGAAGTCGAGGAAGACGATATCTTCCGGTATAGCGACGACGTCACGGTGTTTTGGGCCGAGGAGCTTTTTTATTTCGGTGCTGTGTTTGCCGGCTAAGGTCTTTAGCTGGGAGCTGGCGATGCTCGTAACGGCCTTGGCCTTGTCGTTTAGCATAACGACCGCGCCGGCCCCGAACGAGCCTTCGACTCTGGTTACGCCGCTCGGCAGCAGGCTCTTGTGATTCCGCAGGGCCCGCATTGCACCGACGTCGACGTGGATTGTGCCGGCGGGCGTGCTATTTAGAATCCATCTTGCGCGGTTGGAGAGCTTGCGCTTCGGCATAAAGACGGTGCCGATTTCTTCCCCGGCGATAATCCGGGCGATGACGTTTTTCAATCTGCCGTTGGCTAAGACGATCCGGCAGCCGGCGTTCGAGGCGATCTTCGCGGCCTCAAGTTTCGTTTTCATTCCGCCGGTTGCGTACCGGGTCCCCTTTCCCCCGGCGTTCTTGACGATGTCGGCGGTTATCTCGAACACAGCCCGGATTGGCTTGGCGCCGGGGAACTTTCGCGGATTCTTATCGTAGAGCGCGTCTATGTCACTTAGCATAATCAGCAAATCGGCGTCGATTTTGCTGGCGACCAGGGCGCTTAGCTTGTCGTTATCGCCGAACGCGGTGCCGATCTCGTCGGTGCTCACAGAGTCGTTTTCGTTGAGGATGGGGACTACGCCTAAGCCGAGGAGGGTCTCGATGGAGTTGCGCAGGTTCAGGTAGGTTTTTCTGTTGTTGAGGACCTCGGCGGTGAGCAGGACCTGTGCGACGGTAACGCCGTGGCGCAGGAACGACTTTCGATATTCCTGCATTAGCAGTGGCTGGCCGATGGCCGCGCAGGCCTGTCGCATCTTCATGTTCTTTACCCCGTTAGAAATGAGACATTTGACGTCTGCCCTCCCGGCAGCAGATTTCTTAACGGGGCGGACCTTGCCGTCCAGGTCCAGCCGGCCCGCGCCCATGCCGATGGCGCCGGAGCTGACGATAACGACCTGCCTGCCGGTATCGAGCAGGGAGCTTATCTGGGCGGCGACCCGCCGGACGTAAGCGCCGTCGATGCCGCCGTTTTTCGTCAGCACGTTCGTGCCGATCTTCACGACTATTCGTTTTGCCTTGCTAAAGTCACGCATTCAGCGCCTACAATACCCAATTTACAGTACATCTTGCAACTCTTTTATCCTAACCCCCTTGCCCTGCCGGGCGGAAATATCCGCTGCGAAGCATAGAGAATGTGTTCTTCGGCCACCCAGCCGCAGCCTGTTATTCCCACACCCAACTTTTCCATATCAACCGCTGCGAGTTCCAAGCGCTTCTAAGCTCGATTACATTCGTCCGCATTCGCCGTCTCATTCCTTATGCTATGGGAGAAAAAGAAATCCTGATCCGGAATTCTCACGTCGCGCCGCTGCACATCACGGACTCTCTCCTGCTCGATAGATACCCTAAGCGCACTGCCAGTCCTGTTCCAGCCAGGCATACTCGCGACTGTCGATGGGCGTGGCTGCAACTTTTTTGAGTCGTTCGCGTCCGCTGGGTGAGAGCTTCGTCCACGAGGCGCTGAGGTTCTCTCGGACCTGCTCTATCGTGTGGACGCCGCAGGTGCAGATATCGACCAGCTTATCTTCCAGAACAAATGCGATCATGTCACGCGGCAGACCCGCGTCGGCGCCTTCGAGGTCGAGCTTTTTCAAAAGGGCCCCGCGCGCGAAGGGCTTGATCGTAATCACTCCGAGTCCCTTTTTCTTGGCTGCGGGCAGCAGCTTCTTAGCAGCGCGATGCCGCACGTTGTACGGCATGGACACCACGTCGAAGTAGTCGCCGAACTTCTCAAACGACTCCAAGAACAGCTCGGGCGTGAAGTGGCAGCCGAAACCGGTGAACCGAATCTTGCCCTGCTGCTTTAGTTTGTCCAGCGCCTCGGTCGAGTAGGACATGTCCCAGTAACCGGACTGGGGCGTGTCGTTCTCGGTATTGCAGAGCAGACACAGATCGATATAATCGGTCCGCCAGAGCTTTAGCCTCTGCTCGGTCCACTTGTAGATTTCCTGCTTGTCGGCCTTGCGACCCTTCATCTTGTGAGAGACGCGGATCGAGACAATAACTTTATCTCGCGCGCCCAGCTTCTTGAGCGCCTCGCCGGGGGTGCCGGACTCTTCCAGCGGTGTGCAGGAATCGAAGAAATTCACTCCCATCTCTATCCCCGCCGCGATCATCCGAACCGCCTCGTCGATTGTAGGCTTGCGGAGTCCTCCCTTGCCGTCGGGAACACGTTTGTACGACCAGCTATGTCCCCCGAATCCGATTTCAGAGACGCGCAGGCCCGTCTTGCCTAATACGCGATGTTTGACCTTGCGGCGTTTCTTTTTCGGCGGCGTTGCCGAGCGTGCATTTCCCAAGAGCCGTGGTGTTACTCCCGCGGCAGCGACGCCGAGCCCGAATTGTTTGAGCAATTGCCTCCGTGTCGAGACGGTTTTTCCATCCTGTTTCTCAGCCTTCTCAGTCATCGTATATGTCCTCCAGCACTTTCGGAATTCATCCGGTATTCCCACCCGGACCTTCGCAGAGCCTGGGCCCTGACACTTCGCCCGCCATCATACCTGCTCTTTCCCTTCCATCCTGATTTCATAGCCTTTCTCGGCCCTAAGAGTAATATGTCGAATATCGCTCCATCGCATCCATCAGCGATTTGACGTTTTCAAGGGGAACGCCCGGATACAGTCCGTATATCATCATCAGCCCGCCATCGCGAGTGGCCAGCTTCTCCACCTCTTCGCGAATAAGCCCATCAATATCAGCAGGACTGCCGAACCGTGTGACCTTCTGCCGGTCGATATCAAGGTCGATACACACTCTGCCTGTTAGACGCTCCTTAATCCAGTCGATTCCGTTTACGAGGTCCTGCAGGTTAATTACATCCAAATCGCAATCGAAAAGGTCATCTACAAGCTCACGGATGTCGCCGTCACAATGCACATACACAATGCACCCGGCTTCACGCGCCGGTTTCATCAAACGCTTATAGCTCGGCTTGATGTACTTGCGAAACTGCCGGGGTGAGAGCATCGGCCCGCTCTGCATCCCAAGGTCCTCAGGGAAGCTGAACCACTCAGCCCCAAGCTCAATGTACCGGCTAACAATCGCCAAGTTGAACTGCTCAACCATTTCTATGAGCTTATACAGTCTCGGCTCGTCATCCGCCATATCGAAGAGCAGATTCTCATATCCTCGGATATCGGTTAGCGTCTGAAAAGTATGCCCATGCTGCAGACCGTCGTTGGCAAGTCGGCCGATTCCCTTAGCTTCGCGCGGCTCAGCCGCTATTCGCTCCCAGTCGGCCGGCCCTAACCGAAAGTCTTTACTCGCATCGGGCGCTGTATAACCATCGAAATTGTCCCAGCTCTCTAACGGATGCTTTGTCACCGTCCCGACAATCCCATCGTCCCTCGTCTCCCACACACAGCCCCAGGAGTCGGTATATGGCCGGCCTGCGCGCTCCCACGGCTCGAATTCAGGCTCGATCTTCCCCAAAGATTGCTCGAATCCCGGAAAGAGAATCGGATGCGACGCCACCAGCTCGCCCAACGCATCGCCCGGATAATGGTGCCAACAGGCCGAGTTGATATGGAAATCCATAGGAATGTAATCCGGCCTCTCAAACCGAACCGTCCGCAGCAGATTCTCATGCGCGTCAATCACAGTTGTTGCTCTCCTCTTCACGCTTTATAATTTCTTATGTGTGAATGTTCTTCCGTCTGGTCCTGAATAGTCGGCTACTACTTGTCCTGTTCCTTGTAGTTTGTATTTGTATATTACGAGTCCTTC
>JAGMDR010000215.1 GCA_023128595.1 Planctomycetota bacterium
GACGTTGCCCGAATCGACCAATCCCATAAACTTTTCGGCCGAATCCTTATTCGCTGTGACAATCGCATCGGTATGCCCCGACCCGTAATGGTTGATATGGTCGATTGCCTCATTGAGCCCGTCCACCACCTTTATCGATAGGATATAGTCCAGATACTCGGTGGACCAGTCATCATCGGATGCCGGCTTCACGTCTATGATCGACGTCGTCTTTTCACAGCCTCGCAGCTCCACGTTTTTCTCGTCCAGCGCGGCCTTTACTTTCGGCAGAAAGACTTCTGCAATCTTGTTATCGACCAGCAGCGTCTCGGCGGCGTTACAGACCGCGACGTACTGGCACTTGGAATCGACGGTGATATTGACGCCCATATCCAGGTCCGCATCGCCGTCGATATAGACGTGGCATATACCGTCGGCGTGGCCCAGCACGGGGATGTTGGTATTGTCCATAATATAACGCACGAACTGATTCGACCCGCGGGGGATCAGCAGGTCGATGTACTCATCCAGAGCTAACATCTCGGCGACGTCCTCGCGCGTTTCGAGCAGTTGAATCCAGCCTCCGGGCATCCCGGCCTTTTCGCTCGCGGCGGAAATCACCTCGGCCAGAACCCTATTCGTATTCGCAGCCTCGCTGCCGCCTTTGAGCAGGACGGCGTTGCCGCTTTTGAGGCACAGCGTCGAGATCTGCACCAGCGCATCCGGCCGGGACTCAAACACCACGCCGATAACGCCGATGGGACAGCTAACCTTGTAAAGCTCGAGCCCGGCGTCAAGCTCGGTGGCGCTGAGCTTCGCGCCGACAGGGTCGTCGAGCTTGATCAAACTCTCGATACCGGCACAGACGCCGGCAATTTTACTGTCGTCGAACTTGAGGCGTTTTAGCAGTGGCCCGGCCAGACTGCTCTCTTCGGCGGCGGCGAGGTCTTCTTTATTGGCGGAGATTACCTGCTCGCTATTTGCCTGTAGGGCGGCGGCGATCTCGGCCAACGCGGCATTTTTGTGCTCGGTCTTGACCGCGGCCAGCCGAATCGAAGCAGCTTTGGCCACCGAGGCTATCTCGGCCATGCTCATTGCGATTTTCTCTTGACTATTTGCTGCTGACTTTTTAGCATCAATCCGTACGTTCAGTATTGAACCCTACGCTCGACATAAAAAGTATAAATAATCAATAATCAATAATCAATAATCAATAATCAATTGCCCCTGCGGGTGTAGCTTAGTGGTAAAGCCCCAGCCTTCCAAGCTGGTCACGTGGGTTCGACTCCCATCACCCGCTGTTTTGTCGATATGAGGACGAAGAGGCTACTTCAGGGCAGGGAGAGCCTATGGAACGCCCAAACCAGTGGCACACTCGGCGAACCGAAGGGAAAAGCGGCTGGAGGGGCTGTTGCAGCGTTTCTTGATTCTGCAGGGGGCGGTGGTATGTCAGAGTCTATTGGGCGTTCTTTCTTCGTGGTCCCCAGAGGTCGATCTTGAAATGTATGGCCAACAATCGTAATAAGAAAGTGCATGTGATTAAGGCGTAAACACAGAGGGATTTCTCCATATAGCTGCTGAATATCGAATACATAACGCCGAGAAATATGGCAGGAGATGCGTAGAAATCACGGTAGAGTATTTGGGGCACCTCCCTTATAGATATGTCCCTGAGCAGTCCTCCGGCAACGGCAGTGACGGTGGCAAGGAATATGATTGCAAATGCTCCGAGGTCGGCTTGGGCGGCCTTTGTTGCGCCGATGAGCGCAAATGTTGTAAGCCCGACGGCATCGACGACAAGCATATATCTATGGATCTTGTTGAACTTCTTATAGATGAAGATCGAGAATATTGTAGCTAAAATTATTGCGTAGAGGTAATTGTAGTCAGAGAAGTAAAAGAGCATGTTTCCGAGAATCAACTCTCTGATCGTACCTCCTCCGAGGGCAGTGAGAAAGGCGCAAGTAAAGATTCCGAAGATGTCAAACTGCTTTTTTTGAGCGACGTAAGCGCCGTAAGCTGCGAAAGTAAATGTTCCTAACAGGTCGAGGAAGTAAATTTCCGGCCGCAAGATTCTATTCTCCTATTCCGACACCGGCGACGTACGCAATGGGTCGCTGGCGGTATTTGGCCCCGTTGAAGGCCGTCACGCCTCCTCCACGATATCGAGTCCTAACGCCTTGCCGAATTCCGCAAGCGGCTCCTTGAGGTCACCATAGACGGTTACCCGATGCCAGCCGAACCGGTCCCACTTGTCGAACAGCTTACCGATGTCGCCGCGGACTTCGGCGACCAGCTTTGTGCGACAGCCGTACTCACTGTCGAGGTTGCCGACGGCCTTGGCCTGATGAATGATCATCTGCTTGCGCCCGAAGTTAGTGCGGAAGGAGGTCGTCATATAACCCGCAGGCAAAAACGACTGGGCACAGGCGCCGCGCAGGTCGCGGTTGTGAAGCGTCCGAATGCGGAAGCTGTTCGACGCGCCCTCCGGACCGAACACCTTGGTCGTGGCCACGCAGTGAGCATAAACGATGTGGTTCTTCGACGTATCCAGCGCCGGGTCGGAGACATAGCCGGGGCGCCCCGTGAGGATCCTCGCCATCATCATGCTGAGCGTGTCGTCGGGCATGGCCTCGCAGACTCCCTGCCCGCCGTCGTTGAGAATCTGCATAAATCCGAGGCACGGATAGGCCGCAAGCTGCCCGGAGGCAAATCCCCCGAGGCAGTTTATCGTCACGCTGTCGCTGCCGTATTTCTTGAGCATCTCCAGCGTCGCCAGATAGACGCCGGCCGCCTTGTGGATCGCGTCGGGTCCAGGCTCCATTACCCTGTCGGCCTGCTTTCGCCAGCGGTCGGCCCATTCGGCGGCCTGGTCGCGATCGACTTTCTCATAGAAGGCCTGTAGTTCACCGAAGTCAACGTAGCGCCCCTTGGCCCCTAAGAAATCATGCTCCTGGCCGCCTC
The DNA here is from genome assembly GCA_023128595.1 of Planctomycetota bacterium. Lineage (GTDB taxonomy): Bacteria > Planctomycetota > Phycisphaerae > Sedimentisphaerales > Anaerobacaceae > DAOVRL01. Next base: position 2,944 of record JAGMDR010000215.1, read on the forward strand.
TGCCGCGGCCGACTATCAGGAACCGCGATTCGCCGAATCGCTTGACGCACTCGCCGATATCGGTCAGCGCCACCGGGTCGTCGGCACATTTCATCCTGCCCGGCAGTGCAAAGGTCTTGCGATATACCTGCTCACACTGCCGCGCGAACGAGCCGGGCGTTACGCCGGGCTTACGGACGCTGGCGAACTGACGGGCCACCGCCACAAGGTCGCTAAGCCGGGTCGTGGACACCGCTGCTGCAGGGATACCACGGCTGCACAACTCGCTGTAGCGGGTAAGGAAAGTGCCACAGCCCCCTAAGAATTCGTTGGCCACGAGCATCGGCTTGCCTAAGCCACCAATCTCGATGATTGCCTTGCCCAAGCTCCAATCAAGCGTCATCACATAGACCAGGTAGCCGTCCACCGCGTCCTTCAGGGCAATCGACTTCTGCACATCCTTCGGATTCTTAATGGTCAGTGGGACGAATTCGACATCAGGACAGCCTTGCTCCAGCACTCCGAGTATCTCTCGTCGGCGACCCTCGGTATCAAAGCCCGGATACGGCCAGATCTCCCTGATTTCAATGTTTGCCAGAAAGACGGCCGCGACGCGGATATTCCTGCCCTTATCGTCCCCGGCAGCGCCGGCCGGCGACCTCAGCCCGCCAACAGTCATCACCGCGGCTGCCCCAAAGCCCTGGAGGAAACGCCGCCGATCGACGCCTTGGCGGCAACTATCACACGAACTATGAACGTGGCACTGGCACATTTGGGCTCTCCTTTTTTCGATCGACATTTCCCAGTCCGGCAAGCGCCCGACCGATACACGCTCACAACTCCGTAGATTCTACCCAAATGCCCAACCGTTTCAAGGGATTATCGGCGGGTCGCCAACAACGGGTCCGGCTAATTCTCCCGGCGGCACATAACTACATTTCTGACAATGTCTTACCTGCCAACGTTCACACGCACATCAAAAACCGTTTTGCCGCAAAATCCGCCCACATCCAAGGACATCCAAGCACTACCACAAAGAATCCTTGTCAAAAGAGGCCGGATGTGCTATACTATAATCTAATCGTGCGTATGCTCGCTTCTCTTTGGCGAGTGCAGTTTTTGGCCTGTTTCTAACAAATTGGCGTGTTATTCTATATCAGGCACGTCAGGTGCGACCTTATCGGGAGGGTTGTTATGTGTAAGAAAGCGATTCTTTTAGCTTCTTTTGTCCTTGTTCTCGCCCTGGCTCCCGGTGCCGGAGCCGCCACGCCTAACCTTGTCTGTTGGTGGAAGTTTGACGGCAATGCCGACGATTCGTCCGGCTATGCTTGCCACGGAACAGAAAATGGCGGGCCGGCCTACACGGGCGGCTACGACGGCCAGGCAATTGACCTCGACGGCGTCGACGACTACGTGGAGTATTCCTTTGCCGAAGAAACCTGGTCGGCCCACACCGTAGCGTTGTGGGTCAGAACCGATACGTTAGGGCAAGACAATTACAGCGCCGTATTCAACAATAACAGCAGCGGCGGTGATTTCCAGTTTGATGTGGACGGTCAGGACAATTACCAATACCACGGCAGCGACGACGAACTGTTCGGCCCCGTTACCACGGATTGGGTTCATCTTGCAGCAACGTGCGACGGCGCCGATACGAAGCTCTACTTTAACGGCAACCAGGTCGTCACTATAGCAGCGGCCGATACGGTATTTGGTCGATATGCCGTAGGCATCAACAGAAACACCACCAACTGTTTTGCCGGTGACATCGACGACGTCCGTATCTACGACAGAGCATTGACACCCGCTGAGATAAAAGCGCTGGCCCAGTCTGGAGAGGCCACCTTGGTCTCGCCGGCTGACGGCGCTATGCTTGATAAGACAAGCGTGCTGCTTACCTGGGAGCGAGGAAGATATGCCGCCGATATGGACGGGCACGATGTGTATCTCTGCGATAATTTCGAAGACGTAGATGCCGGCAGCGGCGCCGCGTCCGTGGGACTTACCAGCAATGAGTTCTATTACATTCCGGTTTTAGATGTAGGCAAGATTTACTACTGGCGGATCGTCGAGGTCAATGACCTGCACCCGGGGACTCCGTGGCCGAGCGAGATCTGGAGCTTCACGGTTCCCGAGGCAACCGCCTGGGACCCCAGCCCGGCTGACGGCGCCAAACTCTTGGATACCGATGTGACCCTTAGCTGGCAGATGGGTCTGGATGGTGCTTACCATCAGGTGTACCTGGGTCAGAGTTTTGAGGACGTAAACGCCGGCGCCGGCGGTACGTATAGAGGCCGGGAGGACGAGACAAGCTACACTCCCGGCCCTCGCCTACTGGGCACTACTTACTACTGGCGGATTGACACGGTCAAGAGCGATTTGACAGTAGAGAAAGGGCCCGTCTGGAGCTTCACAACAAGGCCCTTTACGCCGATTGTTGATCCCAGCCTTGTTGGCTGGTGGAAGCTGGACGATGAGGGTTCGAGTGTTGTCGCACGCGATTATTCGGGTTATGACAACTATGGCACACTCAAAGGTGATCCGCAGTGGGTGCCCGGACATGACGGCGATGCGCTTCAGTTGGACGGCGTAAACGACTGGGTGGCTATCGAGAACCTGCATTACGACAGTAGCGGTCTCGAGGAAGTCACCGTTATGGCCTGGGTTCGAACCGGCAATAGCGGGAACCAGGCAATCGCTTCGTTTGACCGCAGTGAGTATTGGCGGCTTGAGGTCAACGGCAACGGCGCCGGCGCCGGTCAGATAGGCTGGAGTGTCATGACAGACGCGGA
>JAGMDR010000216.1 GCA_023128595.1 Planctomycetota bacterium
ATTCGATAAAGGCACGGTGAGCATCTATATCGACGGCCGCCAGGATGCACAGGTTGTCAACGGCAGCACTTTTGGGAGCGGAACCACGCGCTACGGTTTCATCGGGGCACGCTCCGAAGCAGGCTCGTTCGACGGCGGCACAGGCACCCCTAACCCCTTTGCCGGTGATTTGGACGACGTTCGGATTTACGACCGTGTTCTCTCGCAGGCCGAGATACGCCAATTGGCCCTGCACCGAGAAGCCAGCCACCCGAGTCCGGCCGATGGCGCTCAGTATGAGGGTACGAGCGTGGTGCTTAGCTGGCAGGCCGGCAGATATGCCGCTTCGCACGATGTGTACTTCGGTACCGATTCAAACAGCTTATCTCTCGTTAGCGAAGATCAACCTCTTGATTCTAACAGCTTCGGCCCCGTACCAGTTGAATTAGGCAAGACGTACTACTGGTTCGTCGAGGAGGTCAACGACCCTTGTCTCTGGCAAGGCGATACTTGGAGCTTTGAGGTAGAAGACTATCATGTCGTTGATGATTTTGATTGGTACGTGAGCACATCCGGCCCGAATGAGCCGAGTCTTCTGAGCACCTGGAAGGACGGCGGCGCCAACGCCACCGGCTCGACTATCTTCCTTGAGACCGAGTTCGCCGGCAACTCGATGCGGTATGTGTATGACAATAACGAATCGCCGTCCTACTCGGAAGCTGAGCTGATCTATGACGCGGCTGTCGATTGGACGGCAGGTGGTGTTAAAGCACTGGCACTGGAATTCCGCGGTGATGCTAATAACTCTGCCGATTGGATGTATGCGGCCCTCGAAGACGCAGACGGCAATAGCGCAGCGGTAACATACGGCGATACGAATGATCTGGCCCAGGAAAGCTGGCAGGTTTGGAATATTGCTATGCAGGATTTCAATGATGACGGCGTAGATTTGACAAAGGTCAAGAAGCTCATTATCGGCTTCCTTGGTAGCGGTTCGGGTACGGTGTATATCGACGACATTCGGCTTTATCCGCCCAGGTGCCTGTCTGAGTATGCCGTGGCGAGTTTCAACGATGACTGCGTTACTGATTTTACCGACCTTGACGTAATTTTGCGTTACTGGATGGCCGGCGACTACGACGTTGTGGCGGCAGAACCCAACGACAACCGTCTGGCGGCTTATTACAAGTTCGACGAGACCTCCGGCACTGTTGCAAATGATTCTTCCGGGAAGGATTATGCTGCAACGGTGGATCCGAACGGAGCGAATGCCTGGGACCCTTCGGGCTATGACGGGTACTGCCTGGCCTTTGACGGCAATTTCGCCGTGTCGGTCCCGAATGATGTGTTTAGCAATATACTCAGCGAAGTGACCGTTTCGCTGTGGGTGCACGTCGATGCAAACGCCAATCCAAACACTATCGGTCGGGCGGAATTCGGCGCAGGACCCACAGAGGCCAACGAGCCGTGGGACAGGCTGGCCTGGATACAGGAGAAACCCGAGGACGATATGGGCCGATGGAGTCACTATGCCTTTGTCAAGGATGCCAACCGCGGCGTGATGAGGATATACCATAATGGGCTGCTGGTAGCTCAAAACACCGATGCCTTCCAGTTGATGGATGGCGCCGGGGCGGGCCGCTCAACCATTGGCTCTCAAGCTGACGGCGAAAGCGGCTGCTACAAAGGCAAACTTGATGACTTCCGCATCTATGATTATGCGCTGTCGCATGCCGAGGTATTGCACCTGGCCGGCGGTGGCGGCACCCAGTTGCATCAGCCGTTGCAGCCGGTCCTATCGCCCGTGGACCCGTATGAAGATGGGAGGATCGGCTTTAGAGACTTTGCTATCCTGGGAGAATGGTGGCTTAAAGAGTCACTGTGGCCGTAGTCGCTCTTGTACGAGGTTGAGTGTTGGCCGGTTTATGAGTATGTCGAATTCGGGACCTTTTGTTGACAAAAAAAGGACACAGATGGATCGTCGTGATTTTCTGAAAAAGTGTGCAGCCGTTGGAGCCGGAGGATTCGTGCTGTCGAATCGGACCCTAAAAGTCCGTGCGGGCGCTAAAAAGCCAAACATTGTTTTTATCATGATTGACGATATGGGCGCCAGAGACGTGGGCTTTATGGGCAGCGAGTACTATGAGACCCCAAATATAGACGAGCTTGTCGGCGAAGGGATGGTTTTCACCAATGCCTACGCCAACGCAGCGAACTGCGCTCCGACGCGCGCGTGCTTTTTGACAGGCCAGTACTCCCCGCGCCATGGTGTCTATACGGTCGGCAATTCCGCCAGAGGCTCATCGAGCGACCGAAGACTCATACCGATAGCAAATGATACAACGCTGGATTCGCACCATATAACAATTGCCGAAGTCCTCAAGCCGGCCGGCTATGTCAGTGTTAGCATCGGCAAATGGCACATGGGAACGGATCCGGATCTTGGCCCAATAGGCCAGGGCTTTGATGTCAACGTCGGGGGATTCAGTGCAGGCTCTCCTCCCGGAGGATATTTCAGCCCGTACAAGAACCCCGAGCTGCCCAACGGACCGGATGGAGAATATCTCACCGACCGCCTGACCGATGAGGCGCTCAAGTTCATCGACGCAAATAAGGATAGACCCTTCTTTTTGTATATGACGCACTACGCCGTCCACACGCCGATCCAGGCAAAAGCCGACCTGATTGCAAAATACCAGGACAAACCGCCCAGCCACGGACAGGACAATCCGAAGTACGCCGCTATGATCGACAGTGTCGATCAGGGTATAGGGCGGATGATGGATAAGCTTGATGAGCTCGAGCTGACCGACAATACGGTAGTTTTCTTCTTCTCGGACAACGGCGGATACGTCGGGGCCACTTCCAACCAGCCGTTGCGCGGCTTCAAAGGAACGTTCTATGAAGGCGGCATTCGAGAGCCGATGTTTGTTAAATGGCCGGGCGTGGTCAAGCCGGGCACAACGTGTGATACGCCGGTCATCAGCACTGATTTCTTCCCGACTATTCTGGAGATGGCCGGCGCAAAAAAACCGCCCGGCAAGACTCTCGACGGAGAGAGTATCGTCACTTTGCTCAAGCGCCAAACCACGCTCAACCGCGAAGCTATTTTCTGGCATTTTCCTGCGTATTTGCAGGGGAATGTTCCCGGCGCCAGGGATTCAAAATTCAGGACAAGACCCGTCGCCGTTGTACGCAAGGGCGGATGGAAACTCCTGCTGTTTCTCGAAGAATGGGTGCTTGACGGCGGCCAGAGCAAAATCGATACGAACAATGCAGTTGAGCTTTATAACCTCGCCGATGACATCAGCGAAACGAACAATCTGGCCAATACAAATAAGGCGAAAAGGGACGAGCTGCTCAATCTGCTGATCGACTGGCAAAACTCCGTAGGCGCTCCGGTCCCAACCACACCCAATCCGGACTATAGCGGCTAACGCCAACGCAACATAAGAACAGGAGAAATCGGGAGCTTTATGATCTCCGGGCCGATCCTTTGGAGATGAACAATGTCTATGATGAAGCGGCATACGCCGGTATCGTGAGCGATATGAAGGCGGAATTGAGCAGACTCAGAGAATACGTTGGAGATACGACGTAAGGGCCGGCACGCGCGAATGTCGCCGCAATGATGATCGGAGAGTGTATAATGACAACAGAAATGAATAGACGTGATTTTCTCAGCAAAGGCGCTGCGTTCGGAGTGGGAGGATTCTTGCTGTCGAATCGGGTGCTGGATGTGCGTACGGGCGCCAAGCGGCCCAACATCCTTTTCATTATCTCGGACGAGCACAACGCAGGAGTCCTTGGCGCCGATGGGAACAGCATCATCCGCACTCCTTCTCTGGACCTGCTGGCACAGAGGGGTCTGGCCTTCGAGAGCTGCTACTGCAATTCGCCGTTGTGTGTGCCGTCGCGGCTGTCGTTCACCTCCGGCAAGTACATCTCCCGTGTGGGTGCCTGGAGCAATAACTGCTGGCTGCCGAGTGCCGATTATCCGTCGCTGGCTCACGTCCTCAATGCGGCCGGATATGAGTCGTTGCTCTGCGGTAAGATGCACTACGATCGCACCCGCCGATACGGATTCACCGAAATCGGCGGCAATATGAACAACAGCAAGAAGACCGGCACAGGAAGCCGCCGAGCGGCGGATAACCTCACTCCCAAAGACGGGATCAGCGGCCGCTTCGATAAGTTTTACACCGCGGAAGATTCCAGCATCCTGACTCACGACCGAAAGGTGACCGCCGGGACGATGGACTTCCTCAAGAACCGCAAAGCTTCCGACAAGCCGTTTTTCCTGATAGCCGGCTACCTCGCCCCGCATTTTCCGCTGATTGTCCCAGAGCAATACTGGCAAGTGTACGAGGGCAGGGTGCCGATGCCCGAGATTCCCGCCGGGCATCTCGAATCTCAGCCCCGCAACTACAAGCACCTGCGTATCGGCTTCAACGTCGAGGACGCGCCCGATGACATCGTCCGAAAAGGACGCGAACTCTATTACGGCCTTACCCAATGGCTGGACGATGAGATCGGCAAGGTCTTGAAGGCCCTCAAAGACAGCGAAGTAGCCGATGATACGGTCGTGATCTATACCACCGACCACGGCGAGAATATAGGTGAGCACGGCTTGTGGTGGAAGAACTGTATGTACGACCATGCCGCCAGGGTGCCGCTGATTGTAAGCTGGCCTGCACGCTTCAAGGGTGGGCAGCGTCGAACGCAAGCCTGCTCGCTGGTGGACGTAAATCGGACCATCGCCGAGCTCGGCGGGGCGAAGGTACCCGGCGATTGGAACGGCGACTCTATGCTCCGCTGGCTGGACCACCCCGGGACCGAGTGGAAAGACTGGGCAATCAGCGAATACTACGCACACAATATCGCCTCCGGCTTTGTGATGCTCCGCATGGGCAGGTACAAATACGTGTATCACACCCCCGCCGACGCCGAGCACCCGGCCGAGCGGGAGCTGTACGACTTGAGCACGGATCCGGGCGAATTCAACAACCTAAGCGGCGAGCCGGAGCACAGCGGCCGGATCGCAGCAATGCACGCCTTCCTCCTGAATGAACTCGCCGAAGACCCGGACCAGACCGAACAGCGATGCCGGGCCGACTACGCCGCGGGATACTCACGCAGTTGAAATAGCGACAATAGCAAAGAGGTGCGCCAAGACCAGCATGAAAACGCAATTGAAAAAAACCGGTACCGGCATCAATCGTCGTGATTTTCTAAAGAGATGCGCGGCCATTGGTGCGGGGGGATTTGTGCTGTCGAATCGGACCCTGGACGTTCGGATTGACGCCAGGCGTCCCAACTTTATCGTTTTTCTCACCGACGACCAGGGCTACGGCGATTTGGGTTGTTATGGTCACCCGCTGCTAAGGACCCCGAACATCGACCTCTTTGCCGCCGAAGGTATGAAGTTCACCGATTGCCATGCGGCCTGTCCGGTCTGTTCGCCTTCGCGCTCGGCCATCCTGACCGGACGCACGCCCTACCGCAATGGCGTATATACCTGGATCGCCGCGGGCACAGAGGCGCCGTTTTTAAGAGACTCGGAGATTACCATTGCCGAGCTGCTCAAGCAAAAAGGATACGCGACCTGCCACGCCGGCAAGTGGCACCTCAACGGCAAGTTCAACTCGCCCGAGCAGCCCCAGCCCCACGACCACGGCTACGACTGGTGGTTCGCCACGCAGAACAACGCTCACCCAAGCCACAAGGACCCCGACAATTTTGTCCGCAACGGCGAGCCGGTGGGCGAGCTGGAAGGATTCTCGGCCTTGCTCATTGTAGCCGAAGCGATTGACTGGCTCAGGAATCACCGTGACCGCCGCAAGCCCTTTTTCATCACGGTCTGGACGCACGAGCCGCATAAGCCAATTGAGTCCGACCCGACTTTTATGGAACTTTACTCCGAGCTTGACGATGCCGACCTCCGCCAGCACCACGGCAACATATCACAGATCGATGCCGCCTTCGGACTTCTGTGCAAGGCGCTGGACGAGATGCAGCTAACGGACGACACATTCGTTTTTTATACGTCCGACAATGGTCCGGAGGGAAACGGAACCACGGGCAGAACTCGCGGGTCAACCGGTGGTTTGCGCGGCCGAAAGAGATCGCTCTATGAAGGCGGCATTCGCGTGCCGTCAATAGCCCGCTGGCCCGGCCGCATCAGGCCCGGCTCCGTCTGCGACCAGCCGGTCGTCGGTTCCGACATATTCACGACCATTTGCGAAATTGTCGGAGTCGAGATTCCCGGCGACCGCACCATTGACGGCGCCAGCCTCGTGCCGGCCTTTGCCGGT
>JAGMDR010000217.1 GCA_023128595.1 Planctomycetota bacterium
CCATGCGAGAGGGCGACTGGAAGATTCTCACTCCCACGGACTTGAGCCGATTCGAGCTGTACAACCTGAGAGACGATGTGGCCGAATCCGAGGACCTTGCAGCCGCCGAGCCGCAGCGCCTGGAGGCAATGAAGCAGAAACTGATTGAACTGAATTCCCGGATCGAGGCCGAAGGCCCCGACTGGTGGAAATAGGAAAAAGGCACACACTGATGAATCGTCGTGATTTTATAAAAAAATGTGCAGGCGTAGCAGGGGCAATTGCACTATCGAACTCTGCCCCGGCAGCAGGAGGTGTTATCCTCTCCAACAAAACCATCGACCTGAATATCGGCGGAAAACGCCCCAACATAGTCTTTATTCTCGCGGACGACTTCGGCTGGCGCGACGTCAGCTATGATGTCGGCTACGGGTACAGCGGAAGCGCCTACTACGAAACACCGAACATCGACAGATTGGCTGCCGGGGGTATGCGGTTCACCGACGCGTATGCCGCCTGTCCGGTGTGCTCACCTACCCGCGCGAGCATTATGACGGGCAAGTATCCGGCGCGAATACACTTGACCGACTGGATCAACGGCCACAACCGCCCCGGCGCCAAACTGAAGATTCCCGACTGGACTCATTACATGCGGTCGGAGGAAGTAACAATTGCCGAAGCCCTCAAAGCCGTCGGCTATGCGACCTGTCACGTCGGCAAATGGCACCTCGGAGATGACCCGATTTACTGGCCTGAGAACCAGGGCTTCGACGTTAATAAAGGCGGCTGGAAGGCCGGCTCGCCAGGCCAGCCGGGAAGGTACTTTACGCCTTACGGCAATCCAAGACTCGAAGACGGCCCGCCCGGAGAGTACCTGACCGACAGGGAAGGCGTCGAAGCGGCCCGGTTTATCGAGCAGAACAAGGACCGCCCGTTCTTCCTCTATATGGCACACTACGCCGTTCACACGCCCATAATGGCCAAGCAGGACATCATTGACAAATACGAGGCCAAACCGAGCACGCCCGAGCATAATAACGCCACCTACGCAGCTATGATCCAGAGCATGGACGAGGCCGTCGGGCGCGTGTTAGACAAACTTCAAGACTTCAACATCGCCGATCAAACGATAGTTGTGTTTATGTCGGACAACGGCGGGCTGCTCGGCAAAACCAACAACGCGCCGCTGCGAGGTGGAAAAGGGCGGGCTTACGAAGGAGGTATCCGGGAACCTATGATAATCAAGTGGCCCCGCGTCGCCCAAGCCGGCAGCGTTTGCAGCGAGCCGGTTATCAGCACGGATTTCTATCCGACGATTCTGGAGATGGCCGGTATTCGACCCAAGCCTCGACAGCATGTTGACGGCGTTAGCCTGGGGCCTCTGCTCCGGCAGAAGGGCTCGTTGAATCGTGATGCAATTTACTGGCACTATCCGCATTACCACCCGCAGAATCCCTATGGGCCCTTTGCTGCGGTGCGCAAGGGCGACTGGAAGCTGATTGAATATTACGAGGATATGAACGTCGAACTCTACAACCTGGCCGATGACTTAAGCGAGCAGACCGACTTGGGCCAGGCCGAACCGGCCAAGAGAGATGAGCTTCGAAATCTGCTCAGAAATTGGCGTCAATCCGTCAACGCGCAAATGCCGACCCCGAACCCAGACTATACTGGTTGACGACTTTGACACGAATTGAAAAGGAAAAGCACGAAAGATGATACAGAAATGGAACCCTTTATGAGAAGACGTGATTTCTTGAAGAACTGCATGGCCGTTACGGCTGGAGGATTTCTGCTGCCTGAGCATACTTTAGCGTCGCGCAGCAGTAACCGCCCAAATATTGTTTTGATCGTTTCGGATGATCAGGGATACGCGGATGCAAGCTGTTATGACCATCCCAAAGAGGTCGGCACGCCCAATATTGATCGCCTGGCAGCCGAAGGCGTGCGACTGACGAACGGTTATGCCAGCGCCTACGTCTGTGCGCCGACTCGCGCGGGACTGCTGACCGGCCGATACCAGCAGCGATTCGGTTTCTATACGGGCGGTGACTCAAGGGTCGGCCTGCCTACCGGTGAAATCACGATCGCCGATCTGCTCAAAAAGGCGGGCTATGCCACGGGCGTTGTCGGAAAATGGCACGTGGGCCTCGAGCCGAAGTATCGGCCGTTGAAGCGCGGGTTCGACGAATTCTACGGATTCCTCGGACATGGAGCACATGATTATTTCGATTTGAAGATAACGGACGAATACACTTCGATCTACCGTAACGATAAGCCTGTTAACGATACGGGTTATCTGACGGACAACCTTGCACGCGAGGCAGTCTCCTTCATTGAACGCC
>JAGMDR010000218.1 GCA_023128595.1 Planctomycetota bacterium
TCCATTAAACGCTTCAACACGCCTCAAGAGGGCCGCGACATATATCTGGCCATGCTCGGGAGCATGGATCAAGCAATTGGCAAGGTGCTGGATGCCCTTAAGCGGACCGGCGCCGACGATAATACCCTGATCATCTTTTTCTCCGACAACGGCGGCGCCAAGAAGAATTTTGCCGATAACGGCGTCTTGCGGGAATACAAGCAAACTGTGTATGAAGGTGGTATCCGAGTGCCGTTTATCGTGCGCTGGCCGGGCACATTACCGAAGGCAGCGGTCTGTAATGAGCCCGTCATCTCCCTGGATGTCTTGCCGACCATCTGCGCCGCTGCCGGCGTCCAGCTCCCGGCCGACCGCACCTATGACGGAAAGAATATGCTCGGCGCCCTTCGCGGACAAGCCAAAGAGCCGCTCCACAAGGTCCTTTTCTGGTACGACGGCGCCGACCAGTGGGCCGTCCGCACCGGCAGGTGGAAACTCCTTTCTCGAAACGGCTCTTCGGAGCTGTATGACCTCGACGCCGATATCGGCGAGAAGCACAACCTGGCAACCGAACAGCCGCAGGTGGTAAACAGGCTCAAAGCCCTCTATGATAACTGGCAATCACAACTGGGCGAGCAACTCTCCAAGAGCAAAGAACGTAAAAGGCCGAGAGATATATCCGGAAATCGCCCGCGCCGAACCGAAAGACAGAATAGGCGGTGAGCTCGCCGGAGCTATGAAGAAAAGAAATGCAGGTTAAAGGAACCAAAACAATGAATCGTCGTGACTTCTTGAACAAGTGTGCAGGCGTTGCAGCCGGAGGGTTTGTGCTGTCCAATCAGGCCCTGGAAGTCCGCGTCGGCAGCAAGCGCCCAAACATCATATTAATAATGACCGACGACCAGGGTTACGAGTGTTTAGGCTGCTACGGCAGCAAATCCTACAAGACGCCCGTTCTTGACAAGCTGGCCGCGACGGGCATGCGATTCGAGCACTGTTATTCACAGCCGCTCTGCACGCCGTCGCGCGTCCAGATTATGACCGGCAGGTACAATTTCCGCAACTACGTCAAGTTTGGCCATTTCGACTACAAAGAAAGGACGTTTGCCCACGTACTCAAAGACGCCGGCTATGCAACCTGCACCGCGGGCAAGTGGCAGTTAATTGGACCCGGTGCTGACGCTCCCTACGAGGCCGGCTTCGACGAATATTGCCTCTGGCACATGGAGGACGTCTTTGGTCCGAAGGGTTCCCGCTACCGCAATCCGAAGATCATACAGAACGGCAGGCTGCTCGGCATTCTCGAGGGCAAATACGGTCCCGATGTCGTCACTGACTATATCAATGGCTTCATAGAGCGCAACAAAGCCGGACCATTCCTCGTTTATTATCCGATGATTTTAACGCATTCGCCCTTTGAACCCACACCGGACAGTCCCGAATGGGGACAGAGCGTCAGCAACAAGAAATTCTACGTGGATATGGTTGAATATATGGACAAGACCATAGGACGCATCGTGCAAAAGCTCGATGAGCTCGGCCTGCGTGAAAATACGCTCATCCTGTTCACCGGTGACAACGGCACACCCGGAGGCATCACGTCGCAGATGGCCGATGGCAGCACTATCGACGGAGGCAAGGGCAAAACGACCGATGCAGGTACGCACGTGGCCCTTATTGCAAATTTCAAAGGCACAATCCCGGCCGGTAAAGTGTGTCCGGACCTCGTGGATTTCAGTGATATCCTTTCAACCCTCGCGGATGCCGGCGGCGCTTCGCTGCCTATGGATGTAACAATCGACGGCCGCAGTTTCCTGCCCCAGCTTCGAGGTCAGATCGGCAATCCCAGAGACTGGACATTCTGCTGGTATCAAAGGAACCCGGGCGACCAGCTTCATCGCTTTGCACGCGACAAGCGATGGAAGCTCTACGACCAGAGCAGTGCCGCCAGGGCAGGCAAGCTTTTCGACGTATCGAATGATGTGCTCGAACAAAATCCGGTTGAACCGGGCCAGGGCGGCGACGAAGCCGCCCAGGCCAGAGCAAAGCTTCAGGCGGTCCTTGACTCACACTCGGCGTAGGCCTGGGCCGATGTTCAATGAATGGGAAATCCGTTATGGAAATGAATATGAATCGTCGCGATTTTCTTAAAGGTATCGCGGCACTTGGCGCCGGGGGATTTGTGCTGTCGAACCGGGCATTAAAAGTCAGTATCAATGCCAAGCGCCCGAATTTCATTTTTTTCCTGGCCGACGATATGGGATGGAAGGACGCCGGCTATCAGGGAGGCGACGTCTCGACACCCAATATCGACGCCCTCGCAGCCGAAGGTGTCGAGCTAAACCAGTTCTATACCCAGCCGGTCTGCTCGCCTACGCGTGCCTGCCTGTTGACCGGCCGGTACGCCTTCAAAACGGGCACCGAAATTCGATTCGCTCCCACGCATACCGGGGGAATGCTTATAGATGAGCGGACCCTGGCCGATGCGCTCAAACAGGCCGGGTACTGGACGGTGATGTTGGGCAAATGGCATCTGGGTCAGTGGGAGAAAGAATTCCTGCCGGTGCATCGCGGCTTCGATCACCATTACGGTCATTATGGCGGCGTGATTGACTATTATACCCACCTTCGCAATGATACTATTCTCGACTGGCATCGCAACGGCAGGCCCCTGATTGAGCAGGGATACTCCACCTATCTAATCGCCGACGAGGCCGAAAAACTAATGCGTGCATACGACAAATCCAGGCCCTTTTTCTTTTACGTGCCTTTTAACGCACCGCACGGACCGCGACAGGCGCCGCAGGAGATCGTTCAAAAGTACCAGCAGCAGGGACACAAGAATCCCGGCTACGCGGCCACGGTTGAATGTATGGACACCGCTATCGGGCGCATCCTCGACGCGATCGACAAGCGCGGCCTGCGAGATAACACAATCGTGATGTTCAGTAGCGACAACGGCGGCACCAAGAATCCGGGCAACGACCCGCTAAGCGGTCACAAGAGCGCTTACCTCGAAGGCGGCGTTCGTGTCCCGGCAGTGGTATCGTGGCCTGGGAGATTGAAGGCCGGTACCGTTGTGAACGAGCCGCTTCACATTGTGGATGTCTATCCGACGTTTGTTAAGTTAGCCGGTGGCTCGCTGGCCCAGCCACTCCCTTTGGACGGCAAAGACGCCTGGCCGACCATTGCCGAAGGCAAGCCGACTCCGCACGATGAGATCGTGTACGGCTTAGGCGCCATACGTCGCGGCGACTGGAAATTGATCGAGGCCGACGTGGAATACTACGGCTGGAAGGCCGAAGTGACGCATCTGTACAACATTCCACAGGACCCCTACGAGCAGAACAATCTGGCCGAGGACCTCCCCGATAAGGTCCAGGAGCTTAGGGACCGCCTGGCCTACCACGCCACACAGGCGCGTCCCTCACCGGAACGCCCGCCGATTCCGGACTATCCCCCAAAGGTCTTCGGCGAAGATGAGCAGAATATGTTATAATAAACCTGCAGCGCTCGATTTGGAAAATAGAAAGCTGACGGCAGAACTGTACAGCAGATGAGGACTTGCGCTCTCTCGCAGAGCAATTGATACATGATGGGGAAAATGGTATGAGCAAAACGTTCAACCGTCGCGAGTTTTTGAAGAATTGTGCCGCAGTTGGTGCGGGAGGATTCGTGCTCTCGAATCGGGCTTTTGAAGTCAATATCAGCGCGAAGCGCCCAAACGTGCTCTTTGTCCTCGCCGACCAGTGGCGGGACTGCTCGTTCAGCCACGGGGCCCACCACGACGAGTTAGTGCAGACTCCCAACTTCGACAAGCTGGCCGAGCAGGGCGTGCGGTGGTCTCGATGCTACAGTGCGCACCCTTTGTGCACCCCGAATCGCGCGGCCATTATTACCGGGCGATTTCCGCACGAAACGGGCATGATTCAAAACAACCTAATGCTGCCGCCCGATGAGCGGTGCATTGCCCACGTATTCGCCGAGGCCGGCTACAACACACACTACATCGGAAAATGGCACATGGACGGCGAGGCAAAGCCCGGCTTCGTCCCGCCGATTTGGCGGCGCCGGGGCTTTCAAACCTTCATCGGCTTCAATCGCGGGCATTTTTATTATGACTCGCCGACGTTTACCAACGACGGCGTAAGGATGTCCACTGCCGGACAATATACCCCCGGCCAATACGAGCCGACGTTTCAGACCGACCTGGCCATCGATTTTATTAAGCAAAACAAAGACCGCCCCTTTTTTTGTTACCTGTCGTGGGGACCTCCGCACACCCCGTACAACCCGCCGGATGCTTTCGACACATACAAAAGCGAAGATGTCGTGTTCCGCCCCAACGTCGTCAACGGCAATCGCAGCAGTCTGGCCAAATACTTCGGGCTGTGCACATCTCTCGATCACGAATTCGGCCGTTTGACCGAAACGTTGAAGCAGCTCGGATTGGAGGACAACACCCTCGTCGTTTTCACCTCCGACCACGGCGACGGCCATCAATCACACGGGATAGCGCACAAAAATCAGCCTGAGGAGGAATCGTGTCACGTGCCGCTGATTATGCGGCTGCCGGGTCGCCTAAAGCACCGCCGGACGGTCGATAACCTCATTAGCTCCATCGACCTGATGCCCACAATCTTGTCCATGTGCTCACTGCAAGTGCCCGGGACGTGCACCGGAAAGGATAAGTCGGCGGCGGCACTCACTAAGCAGAACCTAACGGACGAGTCCATCTATGCAGAGAAGGCCGGAGACTGGCGCGCCGTTATAATGGGCCCGCACAAGCTCGTAGCCGAGCCCATCGCCGGTGTTCAGACCGCGACAAAACTGTTCGACCTCGCAAATGACCCCTATGAGATGAACAATCTCGTTGGCCTGCCTGAGCACGCCGAGCTGCAGGCAGCGCTTCTGGCCGAGTTGAACGCCTGGAAGCAGAGGACCGACGACCCATTCCCTGCTGCACCCGCCAAGGCAGAGAAAATGTACTATGTGTAGGGCTTGACCGGCGCCTGGCAGCATCAGTGGTGGGAGTTTCGCCTATCGGCGAGCACGCACTTATTTCCGCTAATAGTCCTTGAAGTTCCTCATCCACACCGGCCAGTCCCTTGGCAGGACCCCGCCGGCCATAGTCCAGGGCCCGGAAGTGCTGAACAATCGATGCCACTTGAGAGTCCAGAGCTCTTTAAGGCCCACCTCTCTTGAAGACCAATCCATAAAGAGCATGTTGATGCGTTCGTTGTGGCGGTCGATGCAGAAGTGCTTCATTTCACTGCTCGCGCCCGACCACTCACCGTCATAGGCGGGAGGGCTGCCGCGATCAGGGAGGTCATCCGGTAGCAGCCTTCCTCCGGTGAACGGTCCACCTCCCCTCCACATAGTGTCGGCAAAAACCGGTATATTGTTCCCGCCGCTAACGTCAGGCGTCTTCCAGTTCCATGTAGTCGGGCGACTCTGAATATATGCTTCTCCCGGCTGTGGATCATAAATCCAGCAATTTGCGCCGAAGCTGCATTCTTCCTGCAGGGTCGTCCCGCTGGTCGTCCCCATTCTGTATGTATGGTACGGACCGCCCCAGTTATCCCCGGATTCCCTCCAGGGCGGGATTTTAACGGCCATCGGGCAGCGAAGGAGGTCCGTCCTTGTTTCCCACTGAGGGCGCAGCGCCACTATCCACTGCCCTCGCCGCCAGCGATTACCGGCATAGCAGAACTTGTTGTCGTTGTCTTCACAATACAGCCCCCAGATAATGGACCATTGGTGCAGGGTCACCTTACAGGCAACCGACTTCGCCTGTTTTCTTACGCGATTCAATGCGGGCATTAGTATTGACATCAACAGTGCGATGATGGCAATTACGACCAGCAGCTCTACTAAGGTGAACGCTTTCGATCTGGCCATTAACAAGGCCCTCCTTAAGCGACCATATTTAACCATTCATCTTTAAGATGCGCCAAATGGGCATTCTGTTCCCGGCTTCCGCCGTTGGCGCCTGTCTAATAGACATCCTGCATATACTCCCAATATACCTCAAATCTGCATTTTTTGCAAGAGGAAATAAGAAAAATGGTAACCGCTCACGGGGCAATATGTCGAATTTTGGCCGTTTTTCGTCATTGCGACGAGCGAAGCGACGAAGCAATCTCGATTTTCGAGCGTTTGAGATTGCCGCGGCCTTTGAAAAAGGCCGCGCAATGACACAGAAACGCAATTTATACGCCCTGAACGGTTACAAAATTTGGAAAAACTACCCGTGCGGGGTTTAGGCAACGCTAAACAAATGCCGATATTATTTTGTTGACGCAGCGGCTCTTGATGTGATAAACTGGATATGAAGCTGATGTGTGCCATTGTTTCTCTAATAGCCTGTGGGCCCGCCCGGCTTGGATTTGGTAGGAGGACTGTGGGCGATGCACAGACCGTGTACGACAAGCTTGCCCCTCCCGGTGAGGGTGTCCATTCTGATACATTAGTTCTTAGCCACGAAAGGAGGACTATTATGTGTAAGAAGTCTATTTATTTGACGCTAATCTTTTTTGTGTTCGGCCTGACTTGGACCGGCCCGGCCAATGCCGCCGACCCCAGTCTGCAACTGTGGCTGGAGCTTGAGGACAATGCGAACGACAGCTCCAACTACGCCCGCCCCACCACGGTTACCGGCACTTTGGATTATGGGCCCGGTGTTATCGGCCAGGGCGCAGATTTCGGCGGCAACGCCAATTACGTTACTATTGCCGACTGGAAAGGCATTCTCGGCGAAAGCGCCTTTACCGTATCTGCCTGGTGCCTACCTGATGTGGGCAACAACGGGCATTTCGCAGCCTGGGGCGCCCATCACACCGGCGCGGATGCCAACAACATTCAATTCCGCAGCAACAACGACAGGCTGCGTGTCGAGCATGGAAGCGGCGATCTCCAGGGCGACACCGTCTGGAACCAGGATGGAGAATGGCACCACGTTGCGGTGACACACGCAGCAGGCGCTACCCTACAGCATCCGGGCACGAAGCTATATCTGGACGGTTGGGATGACACGCGCTTAACTTCGGGCGACGGCAGCACAACCAACATTCAGGCCGAGTTCGACGTCAGAATAGGGATTCGCCACAGCGCCATTGCAAGAAACCTCAACTCCTGGTTTGACGATGTTCGCATCTACGACAGGGAGCTTTCGGCGACCGAGATACGAGTATTGGCCGGGGCAGTTGAGCCCTTTTTGCTCGAACCGGCCGATGGCGCCGTGCTCAAGGAGCCAAGCGCCCTGCTTAAATGGCTCCCGGGCGTGTACGCCGCAGATGTGAATGGCCATGAGGTCTATCTCGGCGACAATTTTGAGGATGTAAATGCCGGCACCGGCGGTACGCTCAAGGGCGCCACCAGCGCTGAGTTCTTCCACGTTAGCGGTTTAGACTTGGGCAAGGTCTATTATTGGCGAGTCAATGCGGTCAATGACCTGCATCCGGACACACCCTGGGAAAGCGAGATATGGAGCTTTGCGGTCCCCAAGACCACCGCCTGGGCCCCCGTCCCTGCCGACAAGGCCGAGTTTATCAGCACGAGTGTTACGCTTGAATGGCAGCCGGGTCTGGATGTGGTCTTGCACGTTCCGTACTTCGGCACAAGTTTCGAAGACGTCAATACCGCCACCGGAGGCGACCAGCAGCCGGGAACAACCTATACGCCGCCCGGTCCGCTCGCGAACGATACCTTTTACTTCTGGCGGGTCGATACGTACAATGGTGCGACAACGGTGAAAGGCCCGGTCTGGCAATTTAAAACAGAACCGTTTATACCTATTGCCGACCCCAACCTTATTGGCTGGTGGAAGCTGGATGGGCTGGATCCTACAAGGGCCATCGACTGGTCCGGTCATAACAATCACGGCTACCTCAGGGGCGACCCCCAGTGGGTCCCCGGGTACGACGCCAATGCCCTGGAGTTCGATGGCACGGGCGACTGGGTTGCTATCGATAATCTTTATTATGACAGTACCGGCCATCCGGAAGTCACCGTCTGGGCCTGGATTCGCACGAGCGATTCCGGCAACCAGGCAATTGCCTCCTTTGACCGTGATAGTTACTGGCGCCTGGAGATTAACGGCAACGGCGGTGGTGCAGGCCAGGTAGGCTGGAGTGTATTTACCGATGCCGGCCAGATTGATATGGGCAGTTCTGCTCGTGTCGATGACGGCGATTGGCACCATGTCGTCGGCGTGTACGACAACGGCTGGGCGGGAATCTTCATCGATGGCCGTGTGGATGCACAGACTGTAAGCGGCACCACTTTCGGCCACGGAAGAACACGCTATGGCTTCATCGGCTCGCGCTCCGAAGCCGGAGCGTTCGACGGCGGTACAGGTACCCCCGATCCCTTTGCCGGCACTCTGGACGACGTGCGGATATACGACCGTGCTCTCTCGGACGACGAGGTTCTGCATCTTATAGCACCGGAGAAGGCCTACAAAGCCAGGCCGGCTGACGGCGAAATGGACGTGCCCCTAAGTGCAAAGCTTACCTGGAGCCCCGGTACTGATGAGATTACGGGCAATCCATACACCAAGCACGATGTGTACTTCAACGAGAACTTCGAGGATGTGAACTCGGGTACGGTCGCGACCGCAACTGTGACAGACGTCAATGAGTACACGCCTACCGCCCTTGACTACTACAAGTACTACTACTGGCGCATTGACGGGGTAAATGCCGCCGATGAGCCTGTTCGAGGCTTCATCTGGAGCTTTAAGGCCACGTACAATCCTGCTTTGGTGGTCGATCCGAATCTTCTGGCCTGGTACAAATTTGACGGCGACGCCACCGATTCGTCCGGCTACGGCCGGGACCTGACCGAGTTCGGCAACCCGGTCTATGCGGCCGGCTTTGAGGATCAGGCAATAGACTTAAACGGCGTCGCAGACTACGCCGTCTATTCCTTCCCCAGTACGACGATGACGAAATACACCGTAATGATGTGGGTCAAAACGGACAATCTGATGCAGGACCAATACAGCAGCCCATTTAGCAGCCATACCCCCAACAACGAAGGCTTCCAGATTGATGTGGACAACTCAGACCCGAGATACTACCGATACCATGACGGCTTTGACAGCTTGTTCGGGCCCGTTACTACGGGCTGGGTGCACCTTGCCGTGGCCTGTGACGGCGCGCGTACGTCGCTCTTCTTTAACGGCAGTTTCGTTGACGTTAACACCGCGCCCGACCTGATTTTCAACGAATACGCTATAGGCATAAACAGAAACGCTGAGAACTGGTTCGAGGGCGCCGTTGACGAGGTCCGTGTCTATGACTATGAGCTGCCCGATGAAGAGATTGTGGCGGTTATGCGAATCGACCAGGCACGGGCCTGGATGCCAAATCCAGGGGACGGCGCAAGCGGCGTCGAGTTAGAGCCTACCCTAA
>JAGMDR010000219.1 GCA_023128595.1 Planctomycetota bacterium
ACGACATACGAAATACGAAATACGAGAATGACCTGGTACTACTACATAGCCATACTAATAATTGTCTCCCAATTGCTCTTTCTGTTCCAGACCTTCCGCAACTACCGCTACAGCGTCTCAAAATACAAAAAAAAGCGTCTCCACCAGGCCTCACGTGTCGTCCTTATTGTCCCGTGCAGGGGCCTGGACTCGGATTTCGAAAAGAACATCACTTTACTTTTCAACCTGGACTACGAGAACTACCTGCTCTGGTTTGTGGTCGCCGAAGAATCCGACCCGGCCTACGACGAGTTGTGCAAATTGAAAGACCGCCTAACGCAAACTTCAAAGGCCCTGGACGTGCGGATACTCATTGCCGGACAGCCACAATCCTGCAGTCAAAAAATCCACAACCTGCTCTACGCCTACAGCAAAATCCCTGACGACATCGACATCCTTGCCTTCGCCGACTCCGACGTCTGTGTCCGGAGCGACTGGCTCGCCCACCTGATCTGGCCCCTCCGCCAGCTACGCTACGGCGCCGCTACCGGCTATCGCTGGTTCATACCAAGGAAAAACAACCTCGCCGCCCTCGGCCTCTCTGCGATGAACGCGAAGGTCGCCCAGCTACTCGGCAACACCCGCTTCAACCAGGCATGGGGCGGCTCTATGGCCATCCGAGTCGATGTCTTTCGCAAGATCGGGCTCGACAAAATCTGGCCCAAAGTCCTCAGCGACGATTTGTCACTGACCCACGCCGTAAAGAAAGCCGGCATGAAACTCGCCTTCGCCCCCGCCTGTCTGGTGGCTTCCTACGAATCCACCACCTGGCGAAAGCTCTTCGAGTTCAGCCGAAGACAATTCCTCATTACCCGCATATACAGACCCTGGACCTGGCTGTTCGGATTGTCCAGCGCCCTCTATTCCGTCCTCTGCCTCTGGGCCACAGCCGCACTGGCCGTCTATGCCGCAATGATCGCTGATCAAAACCTGCCCCTCTTCATTGCCGTGCCAATCATATTCCTCCTATGCCAGGCCGCAAGGGCAATTCTCCGCCAGAAAATGATCGCCAAATTACTCAAACAGCATCGCCACGAGATGAGATTCGCCCGCACCGCCGACATCTTTTTCTCCTGGATATGGTCCCTGCTGCTGCTATTTTTTATCATCTCCTCGGCCTTCGGCAGAACCATCACCTGGCGCGGAATAAAATACAAGCTCGTCAGCCCGACAGAAACCGTCATAAAGCCCGCAAAACAGGAACGCTAAATCTCCTGCGCATAGTAGAGATTTGCTTTGATGCAGTTCTTGGCTTTTTGTGACCAGAAAAAGGGCATTGTTACCTGCAATTTCATTTGGTCATGAAGGTTGAAATCTGGGCTAAATTGTGTTATAGTAAGTTTTTAACAAACAGTGCGGAACAAGTGTGACCGTTTTGTGCAGGGCAGGTCGTCTGTACCGCCAATAGGCGGCTCAGATATGCATATTGGGGGGTAGGAGGTAGTAGGAATGTGTAGGTTCCGGAGTAACAGAACGCGGGGGATGATGTCAACACTTGCATTGGTCGTGCTATGCTACCTTTTTCTCACACAATCAGCCCCTGCTGCCTGTCCATCGGCTGACCTTACCGGCGACTGTTTTGTCGATTTTGAGGATTTCGCTTTAATGGCAGCTCAGTGGCTGACCACCGACCCCTGCGTACCAAATGATATGATATATATACCGGACGGTGAATTTGAAATGGGTGACCATTTAGGAGATGGTTATGCGGATGATGAGCTTCCCATTCACCCGGTACTGCTTGACTCATTCTTTATGAGCAAATTCGAGATAACTAATCGGCAGTATTGTGATTATCTCAATGCCGCCATATTGGCCGGTGATATAAAAGTAGTTGGTGGGATTGTTTATGCCTTGTCTCACGGCAGCAATAGTTACCCTTATTGTGATACGCACAGTTATGATGCTCATAGTCAGATTGACTACAACGATGTAAGCGAAACTTTCAGCGTAAGGACGAAGGGTGGACGTGACATGTCGGATGACCCTATGGTTGAAGTGAGTTGGTACGGTGCAGTAGCATACTGCAACTGGCGCAGCCAGGAGCAAGACTACGAGCAGTGTTATAATCTTTCGACGTGGGCCTGTGACTTTTCAAAGAAAGGTTATCACCTGGCTACAGAGGCGGAGTGGGAATACGCCGCCCGCGGAGGGCTTTCCGGCAGGCGTTTCCCCTGGGGCGATACCATTTCCCATAGTCAGGCCAATTATTACAGCAACAGTTCATATTCTTACGACATCAGTCCGACAAGAGGCTCCCATCCGACCTGGAATGACGGGATACCTCCCCGTACTTCTCCTGTGGGCAGTTTTGCAGCCAACGGCTACGGCCTTTACGATACGGCGGGGAACGTCTGGGAGTGGTGCAACGACCGGTATGATTCGGACTACTACAATTACAGCCCAACGCCCAACCCAACCGGTCCGGCCGCTGGCACCTCTCGCGTTCTTCGCGGGGGCTTTTGGCACAGCGCTGCGACCGTCTGCCGCGTTGCGACCCGCCTCCACCTCAGACCCGACTTTCGCCCCAACTACTTCATCGGGTTTCGTCTTGTCCTGGACTTAAATTAACTCTTTGCACCTTGTTCTTTTAGCCTGCTGGAGACATAAGCAAAGACCGAATAGTCAATTTCCTCGACCTGTGCATCGTAGCTGAGCAGTGGATTAGGGAAGAGTAATTCAGTATCTCAGAGGGCCAAGTATCGGAGCAAGTGGAGTGCGGTAATGTAGCCCTAATGAGAAATCAGCGCCAACATCCACCCGCAAGAACCGAGACATCCTCCCCCCAAACCAAGCGCGCAAAAAGACGCACACGGCCGCGGCTTTGATCCCGCAACCGTGTGCGTTTCATGTCATTGACAACCGTACATCGCCCGCAAATCCGCCCGGCCATTACAGGTGATACGGATGACGCTGCGGACTACCCATCATTCGCCGGGCCTGCTCATCGCCGACGATCTCCTGCTTCTTCTGGTTCCACTCCAGCTTGCGTCCTAAGATAAACGACAGATTGCCCAGAATGGTCAAATTCGCAACGCCGACGCCCGCCTCGATATTCATAATCGTATCCGAGCCGGTCTTGATACCCTTGAACAAGTCTTCCCAATGTCCCGGGCTCTTATAGACATCCTTGCCGCCGGCAGGCAGCTTCCACTCGCGGGCCTTCTTCTCGGCCCACGTCCCGCCGTCGCCGCCCCAGTGGATGAATTCACCCTTGCTGCCGCGATAAATAGCCCCATACCCCGGCCGACTGATCCTGCCGCCAGGCTCGCCGCCGACACGCTTCTCCGCCGGCGGCAGCTTATCATTAGGCATCTGCCGCCACGTCATCACCCAGTCCGGATTCTTGAAAGTGTAGGTCACGTCCATCAGCACCGCGCTGTCCCACAACCCCTGCTTCGGCGAGGTCCCAGTCGCCTCGACAGTCACCGGACCCGTACCGTCGGCGCCCATCCACCACATCGCGCAGCTCATCACATGAGCCCCCCGGTCGCGAATCTGTCCCCCGCCCGACTCCAGCAGCCAGCGGAACACCCCGTGCAAATATCTCTTGTTGTAAGGCCGCCACCGCAGAGGTCCCAGCCACATATCCCAGTCAAGCTCCGCCGGCGGATCGCTGTCCGGAACCGGATTCCTGTCCTCAGGGCTCGGATAATGGAAGCAATCGACCCTGCTGATATGCCCAATATTGTCGTTGACCAGATACCGATGCGCCAGATATGCCTCCGGCTGCGAACGCCCCTGAGACCCGATCTGCACCGAAACACCCGCCTTCTTCACCGCAGCCACCATCGCCTTGCCCTCTTCAATCGTACAGCACGCAGGCTTCTCACAGTACATGTGCTTGCCGCACTCGGCCGCATGAACCACCTGCACACCGTGCCAGTGGTCGGGAGTCCCCATCACCACCATGTCAATGTCCTTGCGCTCCAGAATATAGCGGTAGTCGCGATAAGGGGTCACGCCCGCCCCGGCCGTCATAACAGCCTTGGCAAGGCGATTCTCATCAATATCGCAAACCGCTGCAACCTTCGTTGTCCCGGCCTTCGCATGCCTCATCACTTCACGCATAAGACCACCGCCCCGACCGCCGACACCGATATGACCCGTAACTATCCGATCATTCGCACCGGGCCTGTTACGCTTGGCCAAGACATCGGATGGGATAAAATATGGAACACTCGCCGCCGCGCCCGCAGCAGCAAGAAATCTTCGCCTGTTCAGTTGATTTGATCGTTTCATGATTCTGCCACCTTTCAGTTTCAGTTCATTGCTGTCTAATAGCGTGCTCAAAAGCAATCCCTAAACTCAGATCCACCGGCACCGCCGCTCTATTCCAACGCCTTGACAGTTGTCTTTTTGGTCGGCACTAATTTCACGCACTCATACCCGCGGACCTTGCTTCCCCGCTTGCGCAGCGACTGGGCGATATTGGGCTTAAACTCTTCCGGCGCCGCCTTAAATCCGGCCTTCAGCGCCGAGACCGATTGCCTGCCCGGTATCCGCTCTAAGACCATCCGCGAATCCTCACGAAGCTCCTTGTGCCCTAACAGCTCGGCTATCGGCTCAATCGCCTTCTTATCCCCGATCTCCGAAAGCATCCAGAGCACCTCCCTTCGAACTGAAACCGGCGTATCACCACCCAAAAGCCCAGCTAACTTACCGGCCACCGCATTCTTCTCCTTGTCCGCCCTGGGCCGACCCGTGTGCCGCACTATCTTCCACAGCGCACGCTTGGCCGCACGCGCCACTTCGAGGTCCTTATCCGTCATAACTTCCGCCAGAGCCCCGACCGCGGCCGC
>JAGMDR010000022.1 GCA_023128595.1 Planctomycetota bacterium
TGTTGTGGCCTATTGATGGTTTCGGCAAGGTGCTTTTGCCGACAACAAGTCTGCCTGAGAGAGAGCGTCCGTATATTTTGAATGTGGAAGTAGCGCGGGCGAAGCTGATGCAGATTGTTGACAAGCGGGAGGACTGGTCGTTCTTCGAGAGCACAAAGGGCCTGGCGGATATCGCCAAAGAGGCACAGAGCCTATTTGTTCAGGCCATTCAGAACATATCGGATGCTCCCCTGGCATCTAAACTGGGGGACGAATCACTTAAAAAGGCCGTTGTTCTCTCCGAAAAGCTGGCGATAAGACAGGCTGAGTCGCTTTTTCTGAGCAGGGGTAAGAATCACGGTTTTGGCCGAGGCTGCCTTGGCTGCAGGATAGATCCTGCGCAGATTGGTAATCCAGGGTATGTTGAGAATCTGCCGGCACTGTTCGGCTCTGTGACCATACCGATAAACTGGGCTGAGATGGAGCCCAAGAGAGGCAGATACGATTTCTCAACGACCGATGCCTGTATCAACGCGCTCGGCAAAAAGAAATTGTCGATCAGTGCCGGTCCTTTGCTTTGTTTTTCCAAGAGGTTTCTTCCGAAGTGGCTGCTTGACGGCGGAGCGGGGTTCGAGAAGATTCGCGAAACCGCCCATCAATTCATTTCGGCAGTTGTGACTCGGTATTCGAGCTTCGTTCGTTCGTGGTGCGTCATTAGCGGTTTGAACGTATATAATCATTTCGGATTCAGGTTCGAGGAAATCCTGGAAATGACGCGGGCGGCAAATATGGCCGTCAAACAGGGAAGTGACAGGGCTCTGAAGATAATTGAAATCAGCAACCCGTGGGGCGAATACTACGCGACGGTGGCCAACAGCATTCCACCTCTGGTCTATATGGACATGGTCGTGCAGAGCGGGATTAACTTCGACGCGTTCGGGCTGCAAATGCGTTTCGGCAGGAATCAGTCGGGTATGCACGTCAGGGACATGATGCAGATATCGGCAATTCTGGATTACTTTGCGCCTATAGAAAAGTCCTTGTATATGACGAACGTGGCGGTCCCGAGCCGCAACGGTCACGGCTCCCACAACGGAGAGGTTGCGGGTATTTGGCACGATAAATGGAACCAGTCGCGGCAGGGACAATGGATCGAGCAGTTCTACAAGATAGCACTCAGTAAACCATTTGTGGATTCAGTAACATATTCGAATCTTACCGATAGAAAGAGCAGCACAATAGCCGACAGCGGTCTGTTGACGGCCCGGCTCGAACCAAAGGAATCGTTTTTAACATTGAAGGAATTGTGTGATGCTATTTTCATCCGGTGAGCGATGACCGGATGATCGAGCGCCGATAGACTGAGCGATATGGCACTTGTTGATTCAATTCAATGGATGCAATCCGGGCAGCAGAGGATTCAATCCTTTGCGTTTGTTGTCAGTGTGTGTATCTGTGTGTTGCTGTCCTGCGGTTTTGTTCTGAACGTTGGGGCGGCCGGGCAAGCGAGCGAGATTCAATTGGACAGCCGAATAAACCCAAACGATGCGCCCGCAGCAAGCTTAGTAAGGCTCTCCGGTATCGGCCCGGTCAGGGCCGCCGCAATAGTCGCCTACAGGGACAGTTTCAGCGAAAAAGACGGCAGCGCCCGGGCCTTTCGAGACTGCAATGATCTGCAGAACGTCAAGGGCATAGGCCCCAAAACAGCACAGAATATCAGCGAATGGCTGAAGTTTGATTAAGGTAAAGTCTGTAGCCAATAGCAGATGAACAGAGAACAGGATGGATGAGTGGGAAATAAACAAGCCGCTTGGCCAATGCTGCGGCAGCGGTAAAACGATAGAAGCCGGCGAGGAATACTTCGGTGCTCTGGTGGAGACCGCCGAAGGATTGGCGAGGCGGGATTTCTGTGCCGATTACTGGGAGAGTGAGAAGCCGGAGGTGTTTTGCCATTGGAGAACGAAACTGCCGCACCCTGACCAGAAAAGACAGATATTCGTTGATGATGAGATGCTGATGGCCTTTTTCGACCGGCTGGCCGAGGAGACAGAGCAGGAAAAAGTGAATTTCCGCTTTGTGCTGGCGCTGGTTCTGATGAGGAAAAGACGCCTGAAATACGATGCCACCAGGATTGAGGATGGGCGGGAAATCTGGAGTTTGAGGATAGTGGGCGAAAAGCGATGCGCCGATGTGGTCAATCCACACCTTGACGAAGAGCAAATTGAGCAGTTGTCCTCGCAGATAGGCCGGATATTGCACGCGGATTTGTAAGCTCGCGGTGCGTATCGCGTGATGTGTACCGGCGAGCAAAGAACTTGCAGCGAAGCAGCGGATTTGGAAGTGTTGAATGCCGAGAAAAGTCGTTATACCGATTGTAACAGTGATGTTGATTCTTGCCGGGTGCGGGCCCGCGAGGCGAAAGCCGTTGCAGGTGTGTCCGGGCAAGGATTCGGCGGCCGAGGCGCTATCCGCACTGAGACTGCACTCGCAAAACGTGACGCCCCTGCGGGCAACCGGCAGGTGCCGCCTGGAGTATTATACCGAGGAAAAGCGCAAGCCGCATAAAGAGGCCTTTCCCGTGTGGCTCTGGGTCAATCCTCCGGCTGAAATCTGCCTGCACGGTGACGTGGCTTTTGATCCACGAGGGCTTGTCTTAGGATCAAACAATGACGAGTTCTGGCTGTCGATAAGGCCGAAGATCAGCAGCTACTGGCGGGGGCGGTGGTCCAGGAACAATAATGTCCAACAACTAATACTCAGTCCGAGAGTCGTGCTTGAGGCAATAGGGATCGCCGCGGCCGACGGCGATGCGGGCGGACAGGGCGATTGGTCCCTGTCGAACGAGGGCCCGTTTGATGTGCTTACAAGGCGCAGTGGCACGGGGCTAACGGTCAAAAGAATATATATCCACAACTGTGACTATCTGGTCAGGAAGATTGAGTATCTCAATGAGTTCGGCCAGGTTGAGGTTGTTGCCGAGCTGGACAAGTACAAGGAGGTTGTCGAGGGATTTTCTACTCCGACCAGTATCAAGGTCGTTAAGCGGACCGGGAGCGGCAGAGACGATTCGGTCAGGATTACTCTGAAGTCCGTTAAGCCTTACGAATTTACGAAGAAGCAGTTGGAATTCCTTTTCAAGCCGCGACCGGGACGTTTCAAGCATGTCTATGAAGTTGTCCGCGGTAGGTCGGTCGAGCAGCCGCAGTAGATGATAAGAGCAATGGAGCTTGTGTATGGCAAGGATTAGTCTAAGAGAGAGAATTGAGCAAGGCCTGTTCCTGTTGGATGGGGCTATGGGGACCCAGTTGTTTGCACGCGGGATTGAAG
>JAGMDR010000220.1 GCA_023128595.1 Planctomycetota bacterium
GGCGTATTCGCCGGCGGTCATTTGAATTAGTCCCTCAAGAAGCCGGTTAGGGGGCTCGAAGCGCTTGCCCTTTTGCCGGCGGCGGCGGGACCGGAAAGAAAAGCCGCTCTTCCGGCCTGGACGGCGAGCTTAAAGGCCTCTGCCATTGCAGCGGGGTCGGCGGCGGTGGCGATGGCGGTGTTGAGCAGGACGGTGTCGGCGCCATAGGGCATACATCAAGCGTGCCGCGATTTTAGTCCGCCCTTTACATTCCACACAAATTACGGCGGTATTGCAACAAAATCACACCCCGCGGCTGGTCCGTCCGTAAATTGTCTTTGAGCCGGCTGTTCGTGCCACTTTCGTAAAAAAAAAGAATTGCATAGCCCCGGCGGTTAAGGTACAATACCTACATTGAGAATGTTCGTAAGGCCGGAAAGCGTGGGTAACCACGTTGTCAGCCTATGGGAGGTATGCGATTATGGCTGCTATGTTTTATTCATTACAGGAAGCCGCTGGGAGGCTCAATAAGACAGAAGAGGAACTGAGAGAGATCGTAAGAGCGGGAAAGCTGCGTGAGTTTCGCGACGGCCCAAACGTGCTGTTTAAGGTCGGTGAAGTTGAAGCGTTGATGTCCGACACCAGCGTTATGGGGGCCCCGGAAGCGCCGGCACCGCAAGTTCCGGAAGCCGAGATTTCTCTGGAGATGGAGGCGCCGGAACCGAAAATCCCCGAGCCGGTGGCCCCGGAAGTTGAGACTCCTCTGGAGATGGAGGCAGCGGAACTGGAAATCCCCGAGCCGGTGGCCCCGGAGCTTGAAATTCCTTCGGAGCTGGAGACTCCTCAAGCCGAGGCGCCGGAACCGGAAATCCCCGAGCCGGTGGTGCCGGAACTGGAAATCCCCGAGCCGGCCGCCCCGGAGCTTGAAATCCCTTCGGAGCCGGAGACTCCTCAGGCCGAAGCGCCGCCCCAGCCGCAAGCCGGCACCAGCGAGATTCTATTGGCGCCTGAAACGGGCGCCCCGGTTCCGCCAAGCGAGTTAACCGATGCCGACACCGCTATAACCGGCGAGGGAATCAGTGTCCTTGGCGAAACGGACAAGGACTACGAGATAACGGACGACACCTTGTCCGAGACGGTGGGGACGCTGGGTACGACAGGCACGACACCTGAAGCATCTTTGGAAGAAATTGAAGGAGATGTAAACCTGGACAGCTTCGGCAGCGGTTCGGGGCTGCTGGACCTTTCGCTGCAGGCCGATGACACTTCCTTGGGCGGCATTATTGACGAGATTTATACCGCTGAGGACGAGAGCACCGAGCCGGCTGAGGCCGGCACCGTAGAGGAGGTCGTCGCCGAGGCCGACCAAATCGAAGAAGACCTTGTTGCTCGGCAGGTCATGCCGGGTCTTGTTCAGGCGCGTTTCGAGCCGGCCCCCGACAAGGCAAGCAACATCCTGGGTGCGCTGCTGTTTTTGCCCCTGTTGCTGGTCCTTTACACGGCAATCGTGGCTATCGGCGGTCTGAAAGGCGTGGTCCCTTCTGTACTGACGGGAATACAGGGCTTTATCTGGTACGTTATGGGTGGATTTGTTGCAGCGGCGCTTGCGGTAGGCGGTTGGGCCTTTATGGCCGACAGAGAACTCACGCCGGCCGCGAAAAAACCCCAAAAAGCCAAGAAACCGAAAAAGGCAAAGAAGGGCAAAAAGCCCCCGTCCCCGACGCCGGAAGACTCCGTCGCTTAGGACATAGCTCAAGTCAAACATACATAGCAGCAGCCAGAGCGCTTGCAGGGTCTCATTGCGGCAGCTGTCGGTGGGATGATTGGCATAAACGGCCGGCAAGTGTTTCAAAGCAACTGGTCAATTGCGTCACAGAGGTCCTTCTTACTGGTTAAGCCGACCCACTTTTTCCTGACCCGCCCGTTGCTAAACAGGATAATAGTCGGCAGCCTGCTTATGCCGAACTCGACGGCACTGTCGCGCGCCTGCTCGGTATTGAGACTGCTTATTTTTGCCTTTTGCGCATATTGACCTGCGATTTCGCGGATAATCGGGGCGATCACATTGCAGGGCCCGCACCAAGGCGCCCAGAAATGAACCAGCACCGGCACATCAGAGGCGTGAACCGCCTTGTCGAGTGCGGCATCGGTCAGCTCAATCACATTGTCGGGCATTACGTGTTCTTCTGAAAGTCCCATTTTCCCAACCACGTCAGAGAAAAAAAGTGCTTCAAGGCCACAACAAGCTGCAAAACAAGACTGGGCATTCCAACATCCCCGAACCAACAGCAGTTATCTTAGTAACCAGGTGAGGATTTGTCAAACACTAATCCGGCGTTTTTTGTTCCTGGTTTTTGTCGGGTTCCGTTCGCGGCGTCTGTTGCTGGTGCTGTGCGAGGGACAGGTCGGTTTTTGACGAGATCTCGGCAATAGGAATGGGAGGTTGCTGCTGCGGGGCGCTGAGCGACACTGCCGGCTTGCTTCGGCGGGGCAATTCGGAGATTGGTATTGCCGGTTCCCGGGGCCGGGCGGCTTGAGGAGGCTTCTGGTTGTCATCAGCCTCGGCGACGGCGAGGATCGCGTTGCGCACCGCCTGCTCGGCGGGATCATCGGTTAAAGCTCGCAAGTATATTGAAGATGCAGAGGCCGGCTGTTCGGCCCAGACCAGCTTTTCGCGAATCAATTCCAAAAGCGCCAGGAATAACCCGATCATTACGAGGCGACCGGTTCCCGACTCGAAGATTCGCTCGAAAGTCATCCGCCCTTCGCCCTGGAGACGGTGCAGAATCTCTATCTGATACAAGTCAATGGGCGTATCATCTTCGATGTGGCTCATATCGGCAACGGCACCGGTGGCCTTGCATATCGAGTCGAAGGCCTCGAGCAGGTCCCAGATGCTGATCTGCTCAATATCAATCTGCGGTTCGCTCTCGCCGCTGAACCGGTCGATAATGTTGTCGGGACGAGCGAATCGCTGCTTGTGTTCGTCTGCGGCGGCGCTGAGCAGATTGGCGGCGTCTTTGAATTTCTTGTATTCGAGAAGCTGGCGGATAAGCTCAGCGCGTGGGTCGGCGAGGTCATCGTCCCCCAGCAGCTCCGGTTCCGCTTTGGGCAGTAGCATCGCCGATTTTATCTGCATTAATGTAGCGGCCATTACCAGGAAGTCGCCGGCCAGGTCGATGTCAAGGCTCTTGAGCATCTCGATATAGCGGATGTACTGGTCGGTTATTCCGGCGATGGGGATGTCGTAAATATCGACCTCCTCCTTGCGGACCAGGTATAAGAGCAAATCCAGCGG
>JAGMDR010000221.1 GCA_023128595.1 Planctomycetota bacterium
TCAAGATTTACACGATAGTCGGCCAATTACTGCTCCTGCTGTTTGTCGGATTTCAGGATATCCATCGCCTGCCGGGCCTAGCTCTCGAGAGTTTTCAGTTCCAGATCCACGACGGCGGGAACTCCGCCATACACGTTCGCCACGTTCTGGCCCATTACGACCGATTTGATGCCGAAATCCGCGAGCAACTGCTTTGCCAGGTCGGCTTCGATGTAATCATCAAATCTGGCAATTGTAACAAGATTATCTTCCACAATCACGCTCCCAGGCCCACAGCCTTTCGGGCCCCGGCAAGGGTCTCGGCGGCCACGGCCCTGGCCCGCTCGGCGCCCTGAGCGAGGACTTCTTTGACGTAGTCGATATTACCTTCGAGTTCGGCCCTTTTTTGCCGGAAAGGCTTGAAGTAGTCTATCATCAGTTCTGCGAGGCGTTCTTTGGCCTCGCCATAGCCCGTCCCGCCGTTTCGATATTTGTTCTCCCACTCGGCCAGCTCGTCGGCCGAAGCCACAAGCTTCAAGAGCGCAAAGACGTTGCAGCTCTCGGGGTCCTTTGGCTCTTCGAGGGGCGTCGAGTCGGTAACGATTTTCATAATTTTCTTTTCGATGCTGTCCTCCGGCTCGAATATCTCGATGGTATTTCCGTAGCTTTTGCTCATTTTTTGCCCGTCCAGGCCGGGGACGACGGCCACGGATTCAATTATGTATGGCCTGGGCAGCGTGAGTATTTCGCCATAGTTGTTGTTGAAGCGGATGGCGATGTCGCGCGTCACTTCGATATGCTGCTTCTGGTCGGCGCCGACGGGAACCAGGTCACTGTTGTAAATAAGAATGTCGGCTGCCTGAAGAACGGGATACGCGAACAAGCCGTGATTAGGGCTCAGACCCAGAGCGACTTTGTCTTTGTAGCTTGTGCACCGCTGCAAAAGGCCCATCGGGGTTATGCAGGAAAGCAGCCAGGTCAGTTCGGTAACCTCGGGCACGTCGGATTGGCGCCAGAAGACGGTTTTTTGCACATCAAGGCCCAACGCGATATAGTCTGTTGCGACATCAAGAACATGCTGAGCAACGTCGGCCGGGTCCGGGTTGCTCGTCAGGGCGTGGTAGTCGGCGATGAAATAGAAGCAATCGTGCTCGGCCTGGAGCCCAAGCTGCGGCCGCATCGCCCCGAAGAAGTTGCCTATATGAAGCCTGCCGGACGGCTGAATACCCGAAAGAACTCTCAAACTGACCTCCTTACGTCAAAAAAAACAAAAGGAAAACTGTTTAGTAACAATAACCACGCCGGGTGAAAATGTCAAGAATTTACTACTGGGAGCGAGCAAAGCACATTGTACCCACTTCCCAGGGGTCTATTTGGGGGGTCAAAGAAGTCCTTTATCCTGAGTGGAAAGCGTTGGACGAAGGGAATATTATATTCTTTCACATCACTAAGACTGTAAGAGCAGTAGTCAAGAGATGCGCAGGGGGATTAATCTTTTGCAAGAGAGCACAGTTCAAAAACTTCACAACGCTTTCAAGGAGAAATTTAACTACACTATCTCGATAGGTGATGAGGAAAGAATTGATGCTGTTGGGCGAAACGCTCTGACGGCTAAACAACGTACTTTGGGACATACTCGAATTCAAGAGATGATATTTGAAATTGGAAAACTTAACCGTCTAATCAGCGAGAAAGAATACCCGATGGAGAACGAACGTTTAGATGTTGTCTGGAGACGTGTAGAGAGAAGTGCGCCTACTTATGTATTTGAAGTTCAAATTGGAGGCGACCTTTACCACGCGCTCGGCAAACTGAAGCACGCGTTTGACCTCTGGAATAGCAATCTTTTTCTTGTAGTCACCGAAACAGATTTGCAGAAGACCGAAAAACTCTTAGGTGGAACGTTCCACGAGATACACGATAAAGTCAAGAAGCTGTCGATTGAAATAATTAGCGAACTATATGATAAGAAACGAGACTGGACCGATATTGAGAAAAAAGTTGGGCTTCTTTGACTTGCCCAATCAAAATTGGTGAAAGGGTGGTCGCAGTTTATACACTGACAGCGTAAAGGCCCTGGGCTGGCCAGAAATTGGACGAAGCAGTTGCCGGAAACTCGGAATCCTACATTACCGCTATCTTTCTGAGCCTGCTTTATGAGTTACGCTCTGCCGAGGGACTTGAGATACCGCTTCGACTTGCGAAGTCCCATTCTCGATGCCTTCTTCTTCACTGCGTCGTTCGGCCGTCCGAGCCTGGCGGAAATCTTGGCAGTGGGGTTGTTCGGAAAGAGTTTCTTGAGCAGATTTAACTCACCCTTTGACCACAGACCCTTTTTGAGTTTCTTCTTGCCTTTCTTTTTCTTCTTTGCCATTGGATGACTCCTTTCACAACTGGACCTATGGCTAATTGCTCGCTTCCAAGAATTATAACAGGTGACGCAGCGGCAATCAAACATTTTTTGCATTTGCAGCAAAAAAATTTATTCCCCGCACCAATTTTGCCGCGACTCGGCCCCGTATCGGCCAAATCCAAATACCCAGACCCCGGAAGAAACTCAATTGGTGCGGGGCGCATATTGGAATCGGCCCGGGTTTGTTATATACTCTCTATATCGAAGTCCGCCAAAGGATACGAAGCCGGGGACAAATATCGGCCTGCAGGGACGTCCCTGTGACGAGAGGCTGGAATTATGCGAGAATCGCAGAAATTAAGGATTCTGTTCCTTTGCACCGGCAATTCGTGCCGGAGCCAGATGGCCGAAGGATGGACACGACAGCTCAAAGGTGACCAAATCGAGGCATATTCGGCCGGAACCGAGCCTGGCGGCCTAAGCTCTCGCGCCGTCCGGGTTATGAGCGAGGCCGGGGTGGATATATCAGGCCATCGGTCCAAGCACGTAGATGAGATAAAGGATACGGCCTTCGACTACGTCGTAACGTTATGCGACGATGCCCGCCGGCAGTGTCCCTACTTCCCGGCTAAGGTAAAGATTATTCACGTCGGTTTCGATGACCCTCCGGAACTTGCTGCCGAGGCCTCTACCGAGCAGGAGGCCCTGGACTGCTACCGTCGGGTGCGGGACGAAATCAAGGCCTTTGTCGAGAAGCTGCCGCAGGTGTTACGTGGGGACCGGGAAGAAAAATGAATGCGCTTTTCCGGGCTGCCCGGCATAAGGGACGCGTTTTCCTATGGTCAAAATTATCGCCGAAGATACCCAGGAGACCATAGTCAACCAGTTACAGGACCTGCCTTTTTCAGGCGATAAGGTGAGGTTCTGGTGGCTGGGCCAGGCTGGATTCATATTTTGCTATAAGGGCCGCAGCTTGATGGTCGATCCATACCTCTCGGACCACCTGGCAAAGAAATATGCCGGGAAAGAATTTGACCACGTTCGCATGATGCCCGCCCCGATACAGCCGCAGGAAGTAAGGAACCTGAACTGGATCTTATGTACCCACGGCCACAGTGACCACGTGGATCCGGAGGCGCTTCCGGTCATTATGCGCAATAATCCCGAATGTAAGATAGTGGCGCCGGCCGCGGAAAACGACAAAATCCGGGCAATCGGGCTGGATTTGGACAGGGTAATTCCGGCAAACGAAGGCGATACCATTGACCTGGCCGAGGATACAGGCGTCGCCGTCATAGCCTCCGCACACGAGCAGATAAAGACAAACGAGGCCGGTCAGCATTATTTTCTCGGATACATCATCAGGTTTGGGCATTTTACCATTTACCACTCCGGCGACGGAGTCCCCTACACGGGACTCGCGGAAAAGCTCAAGGACAAGAAGATCGACCTGGCGCTAATGCCGGTCAACGGCCGTGACCAGTATCGCACGGCCCGGAACGTGGTGGGCAACTTCACCTTCGATGAATCCTTCGAGTTGTGCCGCCGGTCGAATATCCTCCTGATGATGTGCCACCATTTCGGGATGTTCAGCTTCAATACGATTGATCCTGAGGCGTTAAGGAATCAGATTGAGCAACTGGAGGCGAGCGACAGAGTCTTCATACCGCAATCGAGTGTATGCTATTCGCTATCAAGATAGAAATGCGGGATGACAGTCGGCTCGGAATCCGCGGTGAGTCACACCGCCTGCCAGAATCCTAACATGTGGTCATATACCCGCGTGTACTCCTGCAGGGCCGATTTATAGGTATCCGCTTTTGCAGGTTGCGGGGACACCGTCTTATCAACGACCCTCCTGGCAAGGGCCTCGGCGGCCAGGTCGTCGATCAGCCCCACTCCCGCCGCCCCTAAAAGAGCGGCCCCCTTGAGGCCTGCTTCCGGCTCGGAGGAAAGGGCAAGCGGCATCTGGAGAACATCGGCCTTTATCTGGTTCCAGAGCTCATTTCGCGATCCCCCGCCTACGCAGAACACCTCGCTGACCGCAAGGCCGAGGCTCTGAAACAGCCCAACGTCCCTGCCAATACCCAGAGCGGTCCCCTCCATAACCGAGCGGACAAAATGGGGGTCCGTGTGTTTGAGCGTGATTCCGAAAAAGCCGCCCTTGGCCGTAGTATTTTCACGCCGCCGCTCACCTAACATATACGGGTAGAACAGCAGCCCCTCGCTGCCCTCAGGTGCCTTGCCTGCCATTTCAATAAGCCAATCGTCAATGATCCCGTGTGCATGATTGAGCCTTTCGGAAAAAATCATTCTCAAGAAACGCAATTCGCGGTAATTTCCAGGAAATGATAGCAGCTACGGATAAATAAATCAACACCTTGTCCCGTCTTGAGAAGAATCCGGAAAAATGTTAGAATACTCCGGCAATGATCACCGCACCGGATGAAGACTGTTGCCGATATTGAAAGGCCAAATAGAATGAATCATCAGCGACAAATAATCTCTGCTGCCCTAATTGCCGCAGCAATCTCGTGCGCAGTGCTAATCTGTGCCGCAGGGCCTCTAATTGCAAAAGAGTGCGGGCGGCATAAGCTTGACGCGGCGACCGAAGCCTGGTCGCAAGCGATGCTAACAGCTCGCCAGTCGGCCAAGGCCTCAAAGGCCGCCGGCGACGACTTCAACAAACTGTACCAAAAGATACAGCAGCAAATGATGAAAGATTTCCCCGTGCAGTGGGACTGGATACTGCAGGATTCCGACAGCGATCTTCGCCGGTGGTTCGATGCCGACGACGGCACGGATATAGAGACAAAGATGACCAGTCGTGTGCTGGATGAAATCGGCCCGAAGGGCAAAAAACTTGCCTTAGAGCTTGATCAACTCAAGCGGACAAAGACGCCATCGAATCACAGCCGATGCCTTGATTTGTACGTCAAGGCCTGTGAAGTGCGACGAGCAGCTCGACTGGCCCCACTGCTCGCGAGGAAACAAAAAATTGTCTATACCAAACACTACAATATGGGCGGCTCGCATTACGCATACACCGAAGGACAATCCGACGCCCAGGCGGAGCGGCACTTTCAGCCCGGGACCGGCCTGTGCATCCTTGAAATGGACGGCCTCTACGGCACGGTCGAGACCCTCATTGACGATCCCAAGGGCGTCATCCGCGACCCGGGTGTATCATACGACGGCAGGACTATACTGTTTTCCTGGAAGAAGTCCGACCGTGAAGACGACTATCACCTTTATGAAATGGACGTTTCCTCACGCAAAATCAAGCAGGTTACATCCGGCCTGGGCTTTGCCGACTACGAAGCGGACTATCTTCCCAACGATGACATCATCTTCAACTCTACTCGATGCGTGCAGATTGTCGATTGCTGGTGGACCGAGGTCAGTAATCTCTACACTTGCGACAGGGACGGCCGATTTCTGCGCCGTCTGACATTTGACCAGGTCCACACCAATTTCCCTACGATTCTTGCGGACGGCACGGTCATCTACACCCGCTGGGACTATAACGACCGGGGCCAGCTATTCCCCCAGCCCTTGTTCCAGATGAATCCGGACGGCACGGCCCAAAGGGAATTCTACGGAAATAACTCCTGGTTCCCAACGACGATATTGCACGCTCGCGGAATTCCCGGCACTAACAAGGTCCTGGCCATCGCCACCGGCCATCACAGCAGACAAACCGGCAAGCTCATAGTTATTGACCCGGCCAAGGGACGCCAGGAGAACAGCGGCATACAGCTCATCGCCCCCGTTCGTGAAACCAAAGCCGAGCGCATCGACGCGTATGGCCAAAAGGGCGAACTGTTTCAATACCCCTGTCCCCTTTCGGAAACCGAGTATCTGGTCACTTACTCACCGTTCGGCTGGGCCCAAAAGCCCACCTTGCTCAATATCTACTATATGGATATCGACGGAAGACGCGAGCTGCTCGCAGCCGACCCGAAGATTTCATGCAATCAACCGATACCGCTCATCCCCCGCCCAAGACCACATCTGCGTCCCCAGCTCGCAGACTACCGCAAGAACACCGGCACATACTACGTCCAGGACATCTACGCCGGGCAGAGCCTCGAAGGCGTCCGGCGCGGGATGATAAAGAAACTTCGTGTCGTCGAGATACAGTTTAGAGCCGCCGGCGTCCGGTCCAACCGCAATGGTGGCCCTGCCGGAGGCGCTCTGGTCAGCACACCAATCTCCATCGACAACGGAACCTGGGACGTCAAGGTGGTATTGGGAGACGCGAAGGTGTATGAGGACGGCTCGGCCTGTTTTGAGGTCCCCCCAAGAACTCCTGTGTATTTCCAGGCCCTGGACGCCAGAGGCTATGTAGTCCAGTCCATGCGGACCTGGTCAACACTGCAGCCCGGTGAAAACTTCGCCTGCGTAGGGTGCCACGAAAGCAAAAACGAGACTCCTGCTGCAACAAGAAAACCCACAATAGCAATGCGACTCGGCCCGCAGCAACTAACTCCGTTCTACGGACCGGCGAGGGGATTCAGTTTCAACCGGGAAATCCAGCCAGTCCTGGACCGACACTGTATTCGCTGCCATAATGACCGAACAAAGAACAAGTCCCCACGAACGAAGGAAAAACCTCGGCGAACAATCGACCTTAAAGCTGCCCGGGCGAATACACCCGGTGCCTTTAGCCTGCTGGACGCCCACAACCGCGACGAAAAAGCGGGCCGAGCCTGGTCCGACGCCTACCTCGCCCTGACCAATGGAGGGGACCCTTCAAACGGCGTCGTTCGGTGGCTCAATGCTCAATCCATTCCGCCGCTGCTGCCGCCCTATTATGCCGGGTCCGTCAAGAGCCCTCTGATCGAGATGCTGGAGGACGGCCACAACGACGTCAAGCTCTCACAGGAGGAAATGGACAAGATCGCCTGTTGGATCGATCTGCTGGTGCCTTACTGCGGGGACTATATGGAGGACAACTGCTGGAACGAAGACGAGCTGAACAAGTATCTGCACTTCCAGGCAAAACGCGATATGATGGCTGTTGCGGAGGCCCAGAACATTCGCCGGCTGATCAGCCCGGCTAAGCCGGCGCCGGGACTTCTGCCTTCGGGTGAAGAAATCCGCAATCCATATCGTAACGTCGCGCTCAATCCTCGAGACGTACAAGGCTATGCACGTTCCTGGCCACACGCTTCATCGAACAGTGAATATCACAACATGCCCGCCTTTGCCGCACGCAACGCCATTAACGGCAGGACCGAAAACACCGGCCACGGCGGCAAATTCCCATCCTGGGGGCCTGACAAACTCAAAGGCCTGTGGTGGAAGGTGGATTTCGGCAGGCTTGTCGAGATAGACAAAGTCACGCTGTACATCCGGGCCGACTTCCCACACGATGACTACTGGCACAGCGCGACAATCGAGTTCTCCGACGGCACAAAAGAATCCATAACCATCAAGAAAACCGCAGGACCGCAGGAGTTCAAGTTCGACAAGCGGATCGTATCGTCGCTGCGCTTTACCGATTTGGTCGAAGCCGAGCCTCTTGGCTGGTGCGGCTTTACCGAAGTGCAGGTCTGGGGCCGGGACGTGTACACGCCGGCTTCACCGGTTGCTGCTCTGTATGCGCCTTAAACATTAAGGAAGGAAACACGTCCGTGAACTACAAAAAGGCGGATCGACCCACATTCTATTTCATCGGCGTTACGACGGCAAAGTCTTCGATAATGAGGGTTTTTCCCCAATGGGCGAAGCATCTCAACCTCGGTGATTGCCCCATAAAGGGTATCGACTGCAAACAGCACGACGACCCCGACGTATATCGACAGGTTGTCTCATTCATAAAAAACGACGAGCTTTCGTTGGGTGGCCTGGTTACAACCCACAAAATCGATCTTCTAAGGGCCTGCCGGGATTTGTTTGACCGGCTCGGCCCCGATGCCCAGCTTCTCGGTGAAGTAAGCTGTATTTCCAAGCGGAACGGTAAATTGTACGGCCACGCCAAGGACCCGATCACCAGCGGACTGGCTTTGGAGGCCTTTGTGCCGCCGGGCTACTGGAGAGAATCCGGTGCCCAGATATGTCTGTTAGGGGCCGGCGGCTCTTCACTGGCCCTCACCACCTACCTGATGAAAAAAGGGCTCGACGAGAGCCCCTCGAAAATCTTCGTCACCAATCGCAGCAGGCCCCGAATCGAGCAGATGCGGACAATCCACGAGCAGATTAATCCGCCTCGACTGATCTCGCCGAAGTCCGGCATAGAAGTTGAATACATCCACTGCCCGGCCCCGGCGGACAACGACCAGGTCGTAAACCGCCTAAAACCCGGCTCTATCGTCGTCAACGCAACAGGTCTGGGAAAGGATGCCCCGGGCTCGCCCATCACCGATGCCGCCGTCTTTCCGGAAAACGGCATGGCCTGGGACTTTAATTACCGTGGAGAGCTGGTCTTTTTACAGCAGGCCAATGCCCAGAAGCAGAAAAGGAATCTCCACGTCGAAGACGGCTGGACATACTTCATCCACGGCTGGACACGAGTCATAGCCGAAGTCTCCTGATATCATTCTGCCTCTATCCCGCAGACGCAGGCCATAACTACAGCGATATCGAACAGGAAGGATTTGGCAAGAGAATCTTCGAACGCAATGGAGAGGTGATAATAGAGTGAAATGCG
This sequence comes from Planctomycetota bacterium, assembly GCA_023128595.1. GTDB lineage: Bacteria > Planctomycetota > Phycisphaerae > Sedimentisphaerales > Anaerobacaceae > DAOVRL01. The sequence continues at coordinate 8,988 of JAGMDR010000221.1, forward strand.
CACGCGCTTAGCCGGGCCAGAGCCGGCAAGGTCGCCGAGTGGCCGAGGATGACGATACCTGCCTGCACGGGGACACTGCCGCTGCCGAAAGTAGCCAAGCCAGCCCGACTTCCTATTGAAGGAGTAACATTGACTCCGAATTGGTTGTGCCCGCTAAGTGGCCGGGCTGGCTTGAGCCTCAAATATCAGGTCGTGCGCGCCTCGCTTCGGGGCTGGCAGCTCGCCCTTGCAGCGCACACAGCGGGCCTGGTCCAACCCTCGGCGCTTGCCGCACACCGGGCATTTGATAACCGTCGTATGGTTCAACGCCAGGTACGTCAGCAGGCCCGCCAGATTGAATAGCCACACAAATACCAGCCAGAAAATGAGCCCCGCCCGCGAAGTTCGCCTCGGCCAGCCGTGAAAACACGCAAAGCCCACCATCAGAGCACCGAGGAAAAAACTCCAAACCCCTGCGCCCGGACGCAACTGCTCTATGGAGATAAGCATCTCACGGAGAGCCTCATTCTGGTGCCCGCGGTAGTCGGAACGCCACATCCTTACGCCGGGGATATGCCAAAGCAAGTCATACAATGGCGGAGAAAACTGACTGACACAGCGGCGAGCCTTCAGCCATGTAAGTATCCATCGCGGTCTGGGACCGGCCCGGCC
>JAGMDR010000222.1 GCA_023128595.1 Planctomycetota bacterium
CCAGCCATAGCGATTGACCAGGGCGATATTCCCCTGGTCGTCCACCTTGTACAGATCGGCACAGTACTTCCTCGGCCTGGCCTGCTGATCGCGCAGCCAGTCCTCCTGGGCTTGGAGACTCGCGAACTTCTTGGGCATGGCCGGCTGCGCGTCTATATCGATCCAGGGCCGGTACAGGAATATGCCCTGCTCGGCAGCCGAAAATAGGCCGTACTCACCCTTCCATCTGCTCCAGTCTTCGGGAGTCTTAACTCCCACCGTTTGGCCCGGATCCCGCATTATAAGATAGTCTTTGCCGTCGATAGTATGGCAGTGGAGCAAAGGCCGGTATTCCTCGATAGATTCCACCCCTCGTGGCCTGAGAGAGCCCCAGTGATGAACGCGTAGAATTTCAATATCTACATCCGGACTCTCAAAGACCAATTCGACCTTCGACTTTTCAAAGTTGATCTCGTAGATGCGCCTGCTCGTCTGCCATAGCAACTTGGGGGTCGTCGAGTCCTTGGGACACCAAGCAACGAATCTGCCGAATTTGCCGAACGCGCCGGCTTGCGAAGGAGAATTCGTAAACCCAGCCGCCCCCGCATAGCCGATTATTCCGCCGCCGGTCTTATAGCCGATGAAAGACTGCCTCGGCGGAATGTATCGCCAAATCTCAACTGTTGAGTTGTTCGATCGGACGGGTATATCCAACGTCCGGCAAACATCCGGCGAGGCTACGGTCATCCATCTCATATCCCTGGCCCGGAACCAGTCGCCGTAAATGTGCGTAGTCTGGGAGAGATACTTGTAGGGGCAGTCTTCGGCAATGCCCTCCCAGAGCAGGTTGTCATTTGCGTCATAGACTTGTTGCGCGGCTGACTCCTCCCACTGCGAATAGGACTTGCGCCCGGGTTGATGGACCAGGTGGATTGTGCCGTCAGGCAGGAACCGCTTGGCCGAATCCTGTATCCGCGAGAGCCTTTTATCTTCTTCAGTTGGTTCTTCGGCTGCCTCGGCCACTTCTTGGCGCGGCTTGCGGGAGAGTATTTGTGCCATTCCAATAATGATGGTCTGCAACATGAGCACGACCGTGAGGATTATGACAATCGTCATAAAGACCTTGGCCGGCACCGCAGTGTATTTTGAGTTGTTTCCTAATTCCATAGTCAATCTCGCTCTTGATAGAGCCCCAAATCAATATTCTCGTTTGAGAAATGTCTCAATAATCTGTAAAAGCAGAATCACTGTGCCCGCGACTATGATCACGAACGCCCAGAGGACCGTGCTTTGGAAGATCGCCCCAAAGAGGACAAGGGTGGCAAAGGCCAGAGCGAATATCTTCGTAGTGTACCATCTGGCCCTGCTCAGAGCCGTCAGCGCAGTGGCCAGATAGACCATCAGCCCCAGCACTATGTATATCCAGCCGTCGATGAAAATTCTCACCGGAGCCGGCACCGAAAATAACTCCGGCTGAGAGGCATACCAGTAAAGCGCAATCCAGACCGTCCCCAGAGAAACAAAGAGCCCTATTGTCGCAGCGACCAGCTTCGATGCGAGTACGGTTGATCTTGCGACCGAGCGGTGGAGCAGGAATGGCCAGGTCCGTGTGAAATCAGGTATCCAGAAATGACGAACGCCGAGCACCAAACCTAATCCGAGAGATGCAGTGAAGAGTAACGCGATCGGACCGATCAATGCCGAATCCTGCGTAAGCAGATAGGGGCTGACCGTCTGGCCGGCAACCAACTGCGAATGACGCCATGTCAGGCGATGATCGGAGCGGGCCAACTCACGCAACAGCAAACCGCTTATAGCGAACACCACAATCGCGGCCAGAAGGAGCCAGGGCATAGACTCGCGAAGTTCCTTGCGCAGCAGCATTAAGAATTTCATTTTAGACTTCCTCCCATTGGAACAGTCTTTTGCGATTGGCCGGGGCGGTGAACTCGATGAACTGGTCCTCGAGATTCATCTTGGCGCTATGGTATTCCTCGGCCCCGGCCGATTTGGCCCACTCGGTGATTTGGGCCTCTTCCGTGCCGACCAGCGTTAATTCAAGCTGCTTTTCGCTGCGGCGGCAGTGCAGCAGCCCTTCGATATCGACCTCGGCGGGAACGGAATCCGCAAAGCTAAGTATGACTTTTTTGACTGCCGTTCGGAACTCATCGAGCGAGCAGTTCGCCCGCAGCACGCCCTTGTCGATGACCGCGATTCTGTCTGCGACCCTTTCGACGTCGCCGAGGATGTGGCTGGAGAAAAGGACCGTTCTGCCCTGGCGCATAATAAGCTCGATCATCCCCTCGAGGAATTGCCGCCTGATTGCGGCATCAAGGCCAAGCGTCGGGTCGTCCATTATCAGCAATTCAGGATTCGGGGCAAGGGCAAGGGCCAATGAGACCTGGGCGCGCTGCCCGTTCGAGAGGTGCTTAATCTTGCGCTTTCTCGACAGCTCGAAGTACTCAATCATATCGCCGAAGAGCTTATCGTCCCACTGCTCCGGGAAGAACGCCCGCTGGAACTTCTCTAACTCGCCAATACTCATCCAGCGAAACAGGCGATGGCCTTCTGTTACATAGCCTATGCGCTGGCGAATCTCCGGTGTCAGGGCCGTTGAGTCACAGCCCAACAGCTTCGATGCCCCTGCCGTCGGCCTCAGCAGTCCGAGCATCAGCTTGATCGCGGTGGTCTTTCCCGCGCCGTTTCGGCCCACGAACCCGCAAATACACCCGCGAGGCACCTTCAAGTCCAGGTGGTCCACGGCCAATATGCCGCCGTAGTATTTTGTAAGGCCCTGCGTCTCTAATACTATCTCATTCATCGCTATCTTCTCTTTGCTCCTTCGATTTCTTAACGAACTTGCCTAATCGGCCTTCGAATAAGCCCACCAAATCCCGAGCCTCCAGACCCAAATTCAGACCCCGGGCAATGAGCGTATCCATTCTCTCGGTGAGCATATTGATGTCCGCGGCATCGCTCTTGCGCAGCTTCGGGTCGCTGACGAACGTGCCGGACCCGGTCTTGGTGGTCACCAGCCCCGCCTGCTCCAGGCGGCTGTAAGCCCGGGCCACCGTATTGGGATTTATAACCAGCTCGGCCGCAAGCTTCCTGACCGCCGGCAGTTTATCGCCGCTGGTCAGCTCGCCCCTGGCGATAGCCTCGCCGATCTGCTCGACAACCTGAACATAAATAGGCTCACCCGAACCCGGCGATATTTGTATCCACAAAACCATTGCTGCTATCTGTCCCCCGATCGCAAGTTTTTCTGCTTCATCCGGTTAATGAGTAG
>JAGMDR010000223.1 GCA_023128595.1 Planctomycetota bacterium
CACCTATCCATTTCCCGGATGAGCCGTTTTTCTGTCCGTTTACCATTTCATTCCCAAAATCGTACTAATACCATTAGTACATTATGTACTATTGATCGTCCTTTGACAAGCATTTTCTTGAAAAAATCTGAAATTTTTTAACCCCCTTATCCTCAAGAACTTAACAAGACCCAACAAGCTCAAATAACCCAAAAAGCTCCCCAATTCTGAGAAAAAACTTGACCGCCCTTGCGTTTGCAGTATACTGCTATACAGTATACTGCAAACGTCTTTACACTTGACGTTTTTGGACTTGACGTTGTCGGGCCTGGTGTTCTTGGGCTGAAAACTTTTGGGCTTGACGCTGAGCCGGTAGTTTTGACTGTAGTCGAACGGTAAGAATAATTGTTGCTGATCATTTGGGTCTGACGTTTTTGAGCCGGAGATTTTTGGGCTTGCTGCTCTTGGCTTCGGGGCCCTTTTTGGAAAGAGGTGGACTGTGAACTTGAATAACTGGCGAATTCAGCTTCGCAAGGGACTGATCGAGATTGTCGTTCTCAACATGCTGCAGCACGGCCAACGTCATGGCTACGAGATGGCCCAGGCCCTCAGACAAATGCAGGGACTGACATTGCGGGAAGGCAATATCTACCCGATCCTCGCCCGGTTGCAGATTGACGGGCTTCTGAGCAGTCACACCGAGGCCTCTCGGGATGGCCCGCCGAGAAAGTACTTCAACCTTACCGAAACCGGACAAGAGGCCCTTGCCGATATGAACGCGCACTGGGACCAGATTATAGAAAGCATCCAAAACATCAGGGGAGGAACCTGAAAATGACATCAGAAAACAAAGCAAACAAAACATGGGACAGCGTAAAAGCCGAATATCTCCGCCAGGTGGGAGAAAAGCCAACAAAAGAACGAAGAGATTGAGGAAGAATCAGAGCCTTCGTGAAAGCATCGAGCACAGGGTTAAAAACGGACACTGACACACTGCTACGGAATTCGACTGCGAGTTATTGGCTCTTTTTGCACGTGCCGGGATCTGGTTGAGCGTTACGCTTTCGGGTTCATTACTCGGCCGACAAATAGAATGCTGTCGGTGCGGTTGTCTCGGATAAGGAACAGGAATGGGTGGTCTGCTCGAAAGACCGGCGGCCGGGCTGGCATTGACGTTACGCCTATCACCACACCCGTTGCCGCCGCCGCCTCGGTGCCCTCTTCGTTGACCTCAACGAATGCCTTGTGAATCACCGCTGAGATAAAGAGGTCCTTTCTGCCGTTGATCCCGGAAAAATCCGCCGCGTCCGGCACAAACGCATCGGTCATTCCCATCGACTTGAGCACGGCGGCCAGAGAGAACTGGCTCGTCATCTTGAACTTCGGAACAGAAACGATCACTTTGCGCTTCTGGAGCTTCTTCAGCCACTCCGAAAGGTTCTTGGCGGTAAAGGTTTTCTCCAACTCACTTAGCCCGTCGGTCTCCTTCGGAAGCAGAATAACCATCGACAGCTCATTATCCACGTATGGCAGCTCAAGGGCCTGGAAACTCTCGGCTTCGGCATATTTGAACTTCTCTGTCTGATTCATCATCGGGACATTAACTTTTTTGCCGTCTGTTAGAGTAAACGGCGCCGGCTGCGTCGCGGCCTTTTTGAATTGACTGTCCCAGTTGCCCTTGAAGTATATGGCGTTGGTCAGGACCAGCCGGGTAAGCCTGTTGAGCACTCCAGGCTTGAGAAGCTCCTTGATTTTGTCCTTCGTCTTCTTCTCCACCCAGGCATTGATGGTTTTGCGCGCTGTCTCAGTAGCCCCTGCGAAGTCAACTTCGCCCAGCCGCCCGTCATAGTTGGCCTCCACAAGCTCCAAAAATTCATCGAGAAATTCATAACCCTCCTGGCCCCACAAAGCGTTGGCGACACTGAGCTCGTAGCCCTTTTTCTTCGGGTCGGCTTTCAGGCCCTTTTGCAGTTCTCCGAATGCCGCGGCCAGATGCTCAACGCTCATCCCCTTTTCTTCGATTTGATAGAACGGCCGTCCCTGATTGTTGCTGTCAAGGGTCTTGTAAGGTTCCATCGGAAATCGCAGCGTCTGCGCCATCTGCGCCGCCGTCTTGCCGCGGGCGCCGGCATACGTCATCGCCAGGGCGGTCGAAATGCTGTAAGGGCTAAAGAACAAATTGCCTTCCTGGGCCCTAAGCTTTGCATAGAGTGCCAGGGCAAATTTGTTGTTTCCCTCAACCACGGCTTTGGTGTTCCTGTTTTCGCTCGGTGCCGCTCGCTCGCCGGCAAAGCAGCCGAGCACCGTTCCCGCGAGAATCCCCAAAATCAATAAACACTTATTCGCCTTCATTTTTGCTGCCTCTTATGCCTTCCAATATCGCCTCACCGTATTGTTCATACTGCTTACTACGCCGATTATGCCCGTCTGGTTGACGATTCCGTTGTAAAAAATGCGCAAAAAACGCCAAAAATCAGACAGGCCCGCTGGGCCGTATTACGCTCGGCCGGGGCATATTTTTTGCCTTTTGCTCCCACAGATATTGACAAAATCAGGGTCTTAACGTATTATAAGGTATAGGTACGCTGTGAAGGAACTTTTTTTCAAGAGGTGCGTGTTATGGAACCGGGAAAAGACAGCCTTGTACGGCGATTCAAATGGCACATCGTGATTATTTGCGCCGCATTAGCTCTCGTGGTCCTGCTCACGTTTACCACCAACATCTTCGAGCCCTCGGACACCAATCTGCTTCGCCAGCTTGTACTAATGCTCGGCGCTCTGATGTTCCTGGTCGCACTGCTGACAATGCTCTCGAGAGTATTCAAAATCCTCGATGCACTTCGAGACAACAGCACCAAACTTGAAGATCTTACCGGAGCACTCGAAAAGATCAGCCACGGACTGGCGCAAATTAACCACAGCACCCGCGTGAGCGAAACGGCGAAGGCGATTGCATTTCGCGACGCGGACAAACTGTCTCTCCGCCAGGCCGTTTTTGAGAAGCTCCAGATGCAGGATTTCGATGCCGCATACGAGATAATCGATGAGATCGCCCGGCGCCCGGAATACGGTGATCTGGCCGAGCAGTTGAGAGAGCAGGCGCACAAATACCAGACTGCAACCGACCAGGAACGGCTCAATCAGATGCTCACGCATATCGACAAGCTCATCGATAACTGTCAGTGGGTCAGGGCAAGCACCCAGATCGAAGAGCTGATCAAGGCCTATTCGGACAGTGAACGCGCAAAGGCAATGCGCCAAGAGCTGCTCGACAAGAAGCGAGAGCGCAAAAGGATTTTGCTTGCCGCCTGGGACGACGCCGTCCAGCGCCAGGAGACCGACCGCAGCCTCGAAATCCTAAAAGAGCTTGATCTCTACCTGACCCCCAACGAGGCCCTGGCCCTGCAGGAAGCCGCAAGGGACGTCTTTAGAACAAAGCTGCACAATCTCGGCGTGCAGTTCTCAATCGCCGTCACTGAGAAGCGGTGGACCAACGCACTTGACGTCGGCCAGCAGATCGTCGAGGATTTTCCAAACAGCAAAATGGCCGACGAAATCCGCGATAAGCTGGATGTTCTGAGGCAAAACGTCCAAATGCAAAACAGCTAAGAACCTCCCGGCGCCGTAATTTTGGGAATGCCCGGTTACCTCTGCCGGCAGCGCAATTTCCGGCAGAACATCTAATAAGAAGTCCCGGCTCTTGCGGAACAACGAATCTATCCTTTTTGGTTCCGGCTGGTCCGGGTTCGGCAACAAGCATGAGTGATGTTACCCGCATTGTTAGAACAGATGACCATCTGGAACCTGAGCCCGTCAACGCAGCGTTCACCGCAATGGCCCTGCATCAGCTCGGCCACAAAGCCGAAGCAAAAGTCGCCATCGAGCGACTGCGGGATTTGTGCAAGGACGAGCAATCTGCCGAAGACAAGAAGGCACAGGCGTTTTTAGCCTAAGCGGAAACAATTCTTGGCTGGCGAGAACAGTGAAAGTCTCAGATGTTACTGGAAATCGAACAATGATTGGGTCTTAACCATTGTCACCTGGTCGGGGTAGGCGGCGAAGGTGTGGATGTGCAGCTCGGTGCGTCTGGCCTCGAAGTCAACATAGCAGAACGGCTGGAGTCTGCCGATTTGAAGCTCCGGGAACTTGACGAACACGCCGCGATTTCGCCCGAACCGCTCAAGGTCGGTATGGCTCTGACGATACAGGTTGGGACTCATCCTCTCGACCTGGAAATCGGTCATGTAGCTAACGCCGCGACTCAACGTGCACTTGTGACTTCGCGGGCCGCGGAACTGAAAACGCTCAATCAGTCCTCGGTGCGGGAGCATCTGGCCCGGCGCGCTTACCACCTCAGTTAGACAAACGTCGCCGGCGAAAATACTGACAACATGAGTGCAGCCCGTAACCCAGATGATGGCCTCGTACTTCTCCGTCTTCAACTGCCGCTGTGCGTAAATCTGGAAAAGCTCCGGATGCAAAGGTCTTTGAAAGAGGCTGAATGTCAACTCGTCAATTGCTACGTTGATATGAGGTGTTTCCATAAATGCCAAATCCCAATTCAAAGCACCAGCTTCTATTCTGCCGTTATTATACAAGAATTAGCCCGCGATTTCAAGCTTATTTTCAGTACTGATAACGCCGATCTCCCCCCTTATAGGACGATTATCTTGCAAGCTCCGCCATCTAAAAGACTAACAGCGACGAGATTTTTTGGGAAAAAGCCGTAAAAAAACGCCGTCGCTTCCAAACTTCTACTGATGGAAGAAAACCGCGTTAATAATAGTGGCAATGATGTCGTAAAAAGCGTGGGTCCCCGCCGTGATGCCGAAACCGCGGATCGTAAAGAGGATCGCAAAATAAACGCCCGCCATTGTCCGAAACCCGAACTTCGTCCAGTCAAAATCGGCAATGCGCCCGAACTCACCGTCCAGAAAAACTATGTGGTGATGCCCGCTGAACAGGGCGGCGGAAATAAGGACCGATAGTATTACCGAACTCTTGTGTGTGAGCCCCAGCACGTCCTGAAACAGCATCATTAGTACGCATATCAAAACCAATCGAAACACAAGCTCTTCATAAATCCCGGCGCCTATCCCGGTAACGATGTTGGTTAGCAGCGTCGGACTTCCAGGTTCAAAACTCTCCGGTTCCGCCGTCGGCGAAGATGGACCGCTGTTTCCAACCGACGAGCAAATCGTCAGCGGCCCGGCTTGTACGCCTGATGTATCGCGGGAGTACCGGCCAATATCACCTTGAGGCGCCCGCGGACTATTCAAGAATAAACTCAAAACGATCAACGGCACGGCAAGCCCTATGCACTCGACCAGCATCGGAAAAACATCACGCGCACCAAAACTCCACTGCTTCCGCGACGTCAATTGCAAGCCCGCCAGAATAGCCACAACCACCAGAGGAGGCGCCACCCATACAAGCTTGCCGTCAAAACCTATCGACTCAAGCACATTCTGCAGCCAAACGAACGCCACCACGCGGACCGGAGATTGGTCCTGAGATTGGTTCAGGACATTGGTGCTGATCAAAATCGTCCCGAGCTCATAGAACGCGATGAACGGCACCAGAAACCAGATGGCGTAAATCGGCCGGCTCGTCCGTTCGAGGTAGGAATTTCGTGCGAAGTTAAACAATTGACTCGAGCCGGACTTGTCTTTCTTTTTCGCCTTCTTTTTTTTCTTTGCCTTTTTCTGCACTTTTGTCCCTGAACATCAGGAAAATAGTTGACCACACAGCCTGAATTTCGCAGAGTTTACTTCAGGTAAGCTGAAATTACAATAGGTAAAAAGATGATAACAGAACAACTAACTGAAATTTACAAATTGCTCTTCGAGTCTTTCGGCCCTCAGCACTGGTGGCCCGGCGAAACACAATTCGAGATTATCACAGGCGCTATACTCACGCAGAACACAAGCTGGGCCAACGTCGAAAAAGCAATAGCAAACCTAAAATCAGCCGATCGTCTGATGCCTGAAAAGCTTCACAGCCTCGACCACTCCCAGCTCGCCGAGCTCATCCGCCCGGCCGGCTACTTCAACATTAAGGCAAAACGCCTAAAGAGCTTCTTAAACTGGCTCTTCGACAATTACCACGGACAGCTAACAGCACTCGAAGCTATGCACACGTACCACTTAAGAACCGAGCTTCTCGCCGTAAAAGGCATCGGCCCCGAAACCGCCGACTCTATCCTGCTCTACGCCTTCGACCGGCCCATCTTCGTCGTCGATGCCTACACCGCCCGCATCGCAGTCCGCCACCACCTGATCGAGCCGGACGCCGACTACGAGCAGTTGCAGGACCTGTTCCAATCGAATCTCCCTCAGGATGTGCGCCTCTTCAACGAATACCACGCATTGCTGGTGCGGCTGGGTAAAGACCTCTGCAAGCCAAAACCGAAATGCCCAGCCTGCCCGCTGCAACACCTGCCTCATACAATCGAGGTCGAGGACTTTTGAATAGCCGGGATGTGGTCAGTGCATACGACGCTTGCCGACGAGGCACCATTTGGAGCAGATGTGCCGCAGGGTCAGCAGGAAAACGCCCCAACTTGCGACGAGAAGACTCACAACATATACCGGAGTGACGAGACGCTTGACGTGCTCTCGCCAGCCAAAGGCCAGAAACATGGTCACGTACAAAGGCAGCATCAGTGCGCCAAAGAGGAGGAAGGGCATTCTGTTGAAGACCAATTGCATCGTAGAGGCAAACGGCAGGAATAGCAAAGGCACGATAGCAACGCGAGGATCGATGGGCCGGAAACTCAAGGTGTGGCCTTCAAGGGAGAAGGTCGGCATGAACCTCGCAAAGAGAATCGACAGGCCGGATATGACCAGTGTCCCCATGCAAAGCAAGACGGCATCGGTGACGGCCAGCCACAAAGTCGTTGTGTACCTCTGGCGCCTGCCTCCGGAGATCAGCATCGTCGAATAAACCGGAGGCTGGCGGCCCATAGCCAACATCGCAGGCACCAGGACTAAAGCGGCCACGGTGGCCTGGCCCACATAGCCGAACATGATTGTGAACACCGGAAGAAAAAGCAGGATGTTTTGCCACCGAGATACGGTCAAAGCAGATGTGCAGTACAACGCCCCCCAGAAGAATCGTCCAGGCCCGCGATAGTCGTATTTATCCATTCGCCCAAGAAACCACTTCGAGACCCAGGGCCTTGGGTGCTTTCTGAACCTCCCCCGTTTGGTCCCTAAACGGGCGTTGGTGTGCCGCTTGAGCTTCTCCATGTTGAATGTATCTATAAATCCGATCCACGGCGCAGCGCAATACCGCCGGGCCAGCCCCGCCCTGCCAAGCCAAACCCACATCGCGATGCTCGTGAGAATCCCCACCAAGACGACCGGAAAGACATTCCCCATAATGATACGCTCCAGCACCACGTTTAAGTGATAGTGCTCGCCTGCAATGATGGTTAACGGCCCTATCACAAAAATGATCCACGCATTCATGCCGACCATTGCAGGCAGGACTCCGGCCATAAAGAACGTCAATCCTGCAAAGAAGGCTGAGCAGACCACAAGAAGCAGTGGCCCGCCGGCCAAGTCAGGATACCTCAGAAAGAGCATCGAACAGACGCCGCTTGTCGTTATGGCCGTCCAGAACACATATCGCCGACAGACCCGGCGGTGCCCGGGCAGGCAATAGGAAAGGGGCTTCGAGAGCACCTCCATCTGAGGCAAGGTCGCCAGGAATCCGATGAAAAAAGGCAATACTGCAAACCCAATGAATTCGCCCTCGCCGGCCCTGGGGTGTTCCAAGGGATCCTTAATAACGGTGAAGGCGACAATTCCAAACAATGGATAAACCAGCCAGAGACCACGCCGTTGATACAAATGCTTCAAATTTACACTTAAAATACTCATTTTTTTCACTCCGGCTATAACCCCAGTAATTTTGGTCTTCTCACCGACTCAATTCCAACTCGCAACTCCCAACTATGAACCACGAACTACGAACTAACTACTATCTTGTAAATATCTTCCAACGGCAGTGTCTGTATGTCGGCCCGGCAGTTGAGGCTCTCGGCTTGCTGCTGTAATTGCTCTGGCGGACAATTCTCCACCGTTAAGATAGCCTCTCCATTGGCTCGTCTGCAGTCCAGGACGTTTGTAAAGGGGAGCTCACCGGGTAGCTCGCCGCTCAGGGCGCTGAGCCGGACGCGGGAATAGCGCTCCCGCAATTCATCGAAGCCTAAGTCCAGAAGGATGCGGCCGGTCTTCATTATCACGAGGTGGTCGATTACCTTCTCTATGTCGCTGAGGATATGCGAGGAAATGATAATCGTGCGGTTCTCGTCCTGGATGAACTGCAGCAGCAGGTCCAGGAAATTCGCCCGCATCACCGGATCCAGTGCCGCCGCCGGCTCATCTAATATCAGCAGCTCCGGCTCAAAGCCTATCGCCAAGAGTATCGCCAGCTTCTGCCGCTGGCCCGGCGAGAGCGACCCGACACGTGCTTCGGTCGAGATTTCATAATCGGCTACGTATTTCGCTTCAAGCTCTTTGTTCCAGTTGGGATAGTAGGCACTAACGTAGCGAATCAACTGCCCGGCCTTCATCCAGTCGATAAGCTCACCTTCTTGATGCACGTAACCAATTCGTCCGAGCTCTTCCGGTCCGAGCTTGGCGGCGTTGCAGCCGAACGTCGTGCACCGGCCCTCGTCCGCTAAGTACAGCCCGATTATGTGACGAAGCAGCGTGCTCTTACCCGCTCCGTTGGCACCTGCCAAACCGATGATACTGCCCTTGAAGATACTCAGGTCAACGCTGGCAAGCGCCTGTGTCTTGCCGAACCGTTTGCTCACGCCCTGCATCTGCACTATGGCGTTTTCGTTAGTCATTTGAGTGACTCCTCGATTTCGAATCGTACTTTCGATATAGTTTGCCTAACATCTCCCCGACCTTCTCTTGCCGTATTCCAAACTGGACCGCCGTCGTCACGGCCTTCGTCAATGCCTCCTCCAAAAGCCTCGCTTTCGTTCGGCCCTTCTGGTCTTTACGCAGTTTCGCCACGAACAGCCCGACCCCGCGCCGCCTCTCTACCAGCCCCTCGACCTCGAGCAGCGAGTACGCCTTGCTGATGGTCATCGGATTCACCCGGAGCTGCGCCGCTAAGTCCCGCACCGAGACCAACTGCTCGCCCTGGCCCAATTGACCGGCCATTATCTGAAGGCGAATCTGCTCGATAACCTGCCGATAGATGGGCTGGCCGCTGTGATGATCAATCTCAAGTAACATGACTGCTTCTGTCCTTGCCTGTATTAGTGTATTACTTGCCTAATACACTATGCGATTTTGACAGGCATTGTTCAACAAAAATTTGGAATTTTTTCAAAAATTCTTGAAAATCCGCCGAATTCTCCACCACAAATCTCGCACTGTATAGTAGTTATCCCTCTAAAACGTCAGAAATGGCAGTTTCTCCCTATTCTGAGATAGGAATAGTGCTTGGAGGATTGAGAAATATGTGGTATATTAGTAAGCCTCTCATTAAAACACCCGCCAAGTTTCCACTCTCTCCAGTCCATATATCCCTTATGCAGAGAACCTCATAACATGCTGTTGGCCCCAATGCGATAAACTCCAGCCGCGAAGCGGCTACTTTGGTTGCCGCTATGCTGCTCCAAGTTAATCAGTGTCAAAAAAATTCACTTGACATCTAACCCTCTTCCGTGTATAATACCTATCGAACTAATAGCGGATCCTTGATATTCAATACTCACCCTGCTCAATTTACTGGCCCGAACCAACATAACCCATTACCTGACCATTACTTATGAAAACCAAAGCCCAAATCAAACCT
>JAGMDR010000224.1 GCA_023128595.1 Planctomycetota bacterium
AGGTTAGCTTCGGCCCAATGTCGTTGGCAAGCTCGGCTAAGCAGGGTCGAAAGGAGATATGACAACAGCATGCGAGTGAACCGCCAAAAAGCGGGCTGGAATTCCATGCTGTCGTCGTGGCGGGTTGCAACCTAAAGGGGTGATGCCGTAATTATTAACATTGTACCATGTGACATTACAGTGACATGTGCTATCGGGATAGAGAGCCCCATCACTGAGGCCCCCGCCCACACCACCGAATAACTTGACGCCGCGTCTTGACCAGCAGCACTCTTTGCCGAGCATCCCGGGTGGAGTTCTTTAGCTCGTGGCCGGGGCCTTCCGAATCGCTGCGGCGCAGACTTTGTATTCGGGTATTTTGGCCACCGGGTCGAGGGCATCGATTGTGAGCATGTTGGCGGGTCCTTCGGCGAAATGGAACGGCATAAACAGCCAGCCCTTTCCGATATTGGGCGTTACCTTCGCCAGGGTTGTAACTTTGCCCCGGGTCGTAGCAACCTCGACTTTTTCACCGTCGGTAATCTGAAGTCTTTCTGCGTCGTCGATGTGTATTTCCACGTAGCCGGTCGGCGAGACCTGGTTTATCGCGCTCGATTTTCTGGTCATCGTGCCGGTGTGGAACTGGTAGAGCAGCCTGCCGGTGGAGAGTACAAACGGGTATTTCTTGCTCGGTAGCTCGGCGGGGTCTTTGAATTCGACCGGATGAAACTTGCCCTTTCCGCGGGTGAATTTGTCCTTGTGCAGGTACCTTGTGCCGGGATGGTCCTTGTCGGGGCAGGGCCACTGCAGACCGACCGAATCGATCCTCTCGAACGACATCCCGCCATAGATCGGGGTCAAGCCGGCAATCTCGTCCAAAATCTTTCCGGCGCAGTCGTAGCCCATCTCATAACCCATCTTAGTCGCGACTTCGCAGAGGATTTGCCAGTCACTTCGGGCCTTGCCCGGCGGGGCAACTGCCTTTCGCACACGCTGGACACGCCGTTCGGTATTGGTGAATGTACCGTTCTTTTCAGCGAAGCAGACCGAAGGCAGGACAACGTCGGCGTACTGCGCCGTCTCGGAGAGAAAAATATCCTGGACAACCAGGAAATCGACGGCATCCAGGGCCTTTCGCGTCCTGTTGAGGTTCGGGTCGGAAAGGGCCGGGTTCTCGCCCATTATGTAAAGCGCCTTTATCTCACCGGTCTCGACGGCGTGGAACATCTCGATTACGGTCAGGCCCTTGTTCGGCCAAAGCTCTTTGCCCCAGGCCCTCTCGAACTTGGCCCTGATCTTCTCGTCCTCGACCGATTGATAGCCCGGATAGACGTTGGGCAGAGCGCCGAGGTCGCAGGCGCCCTGGACGTTGTTCTGACCTCGCAGCGGATTTACGCCCGCCGATTCCTTGCCCACATTCCCGGTAAGCATCGCCAGGTTCGCGAGGCTCAGCACGTTGTCCGTGCCGGTGGTGTGCTGGGTGATCCCCATACTATAGATGATGCTCCCCGATGAAGCGCTGGCGTAGATCCTGGCGGCCTGGCGAATTTTTTCAGCGGGAACGGTCGTGATTTCCTCGGCCTTTTGAGGCGTGAAATCCTTGACTGCTTCGGCCAGGGCGTCGAAGTCCTCGGTGCGGTCTTTGATGAACTCGGCATCGAGCAGGTCCTCGGCGATTATCACGTTCATCATAGCGTTTACAAGCGCGACGTCGGTGCCGGGTTTCTGGGCGATGTGCAGCTTTGCGAATCGCACGAGGTCGATTTCTCGCGGGTCGGCCACTATCAGCTCGGCTCCGTTCTTGACGACCGCCTCTTTTATTACCAGGCCGATCACCGGGTGGGCCTCGGTCGTATTCGAGCCGATTACGAAGATACAGCCGGCGTTTTTGAGCTCATCTATCGAATTGGTCATAGCCCCGCTGCCGAACGCCCTTGCCAGCCCCGCGACGGTCGAGGCGTGGCAGAGCCTTGCGCAGTGGTCAACGTTGTTCGTGCCGATGGCCGCCCGGACAAACTTCTGGAACACGTAGTTGTCCTCGTTGGTGCACTTGGCCGAGGAAAGCCCGCCGATACTGTCCGGGCCGTGCTCGGTCTTGATCTGGCTTAGCTTGCTTGCAACCAGTTCGATAGCCTCCGCCCAGGTGGCCGCCTCAAAGTCACCTTTGCGCTTAATTAGAGGTGTGGTAAGCCTTTTTTCGCTCCCGACGAAGTCGATAGCGAATCTGCCCTTGACACAGAGATTTCCGTCATTCGGTATAATGCCGACCTCGCTGGTGACGCGGATGATCTCGTTTGCGCTTTGGTTGACGTTCAGGTCGATCTGGCAGCCGACACCGCAATACGGGCAGGTGGTCCTGGTGCGGACGAGGTCTTTGCACTGGCCCCTGCCTTTGGCGCGGCGTTCGTACAGGGCGCCCGTCGGGCAGGTGGAGATGCACTGGCCGCAAAGCTCGCAGGTCGAATCGTTCAAAGGAATATCGAAGGCGGTGGTCACTTCGACACCGGCGGCCCTGTCTTTGAACGTCAGGGCGCTGTCGGCCTGTACCTCCTCGCAGATTCTTATGCACCTGCCGCACCGAATGCACTTGTCCGGGTCATATTCGATTGCCTCGTTGCCGGTGGTATAGTTGTCGGGCGGGGCGGTTTTTGGCGGTGCGCTGAAGATTGACTCGTCGAGATGATACTCGTAAGCGTACTTTTGAAGCGAGCAATCGCCGTTCTCGTCACAGGTGGTGCACGACCCGCGGTGCTCGTAGAACAAAAGCTCGAGGACCGTTTTTCTAAGCTCACGAATCTCCGGCGTTTGCGTTTGCACGACCATATCGGGGCTGATCGTGAAGGTGCAGGCGGTAACGGGCGCTTTCTGGCCTTCTACCTCGACCAGGCAGAGCCTGCACGCCCCGGTGGGCGCCAGCCTCGGGTCATAACAGAGGTTGGGAATATCAATGCCGTTCTCGAGGGCCAGCTCCAGAATCGTCTGCCCGCTCCGGCCCACAAGCTCTCTGCCGTTTATTGTAACCGCTACTTCGGACATATTTTTAAGACTACAACGCCATTTACTGTTGGTTAAGAGTTGTACTACAATAGTCAACAGGAATTCGCATTTTTGTTTTGAAAATTTGGATTTTGAACATTTGATATTGTTTCGGATTTCGGATTTCGTGCTTCAGATTTTAAGGAATCCGTCATTATTTCTCAAGATCACATCGCAGGCACCTGCCCGCCTCGGCCAATGCCTGTTCCCTGTCAAGCCCCAGCACCACCTCTGCGAATCCCCGTTTTTGCTCTTTGATTGTAATGACCTTTTCTTCGGGGCGCGGCGGCGCCTGGGCGAGTTCGTCTTCGTCAGGCTTTGTGAACGAAAATCCCGTATCCTGGGGGAGCTGCCCGGTTCCGCCGAGCAGCTTGTCGATGTTCACGGCGGCCTTTTGGCCCGCGGCAATCGCATTGATAACGCTCGACGGGCCGGTTACACAATCACCACCGGCGAAAACCTCGCCGACAGTCGTATTCTGGCTGACGGGATTGACCTTAATCGTGCCCCAGTCGGTCAATTCAGGCCCGTTTATGAAATGTGCAGTCTCAACTGAGGGGACCTGCCCGATTGCCGGTATTACCATATCGCACTCGACGGCGGTCTCGCTGCCGGCGATTGGTATGGGCCTGCGTCGTCCGTCTGCCTCGGCCTTTCCAAGCTCGGCCCTGATGTATTCCACCCCGGCCACTGCGCCCTTTGAACCGACGATGCGCTTGGGTATGCCGAGCGTCACCAGCTCGACGCCCTCCTTGATCGCCCCTTCGATTTCCTCCTCGTAGGCGGGCATTTCCTGCCGGGTCCTTCTGTAGAGAATTGTAACTTTTTGCGCACCGAGGCGGACCGAAGAACGCGCAACATCGATGGCTGCATTGCCGCCGCCGAAGACTACTATTGCCTTGCCCCGGCACTCCATCCCTTTGCCGAGCGCCCTATCGCGGAGGAACTCCAGCGAATCGACTACGCCCTTAAGTCCAATACCTTCAATATCGATGGTTTTGCCTCGCTGGGCGCCTGTCGCTATGAAAACGACCTTGAAGCCCATGCCGAACAGTTCCTGGGCGTCGTCGATGCGCGAGTTGATGCGAAGCTCGGGGCCGTGGGAGAGAATGAAGTCAATTTCTTTTTGGAGCACCTGTTTTGGCAGGCGAAACTCCGGGATTCCCAGAGCTAACATCCCTCCGGGTATCGGCTCAGCCTCGAATATAGTTGCCGATCTGCGCATAAGCGCCAGAAAGTATGCGCAGCTAAGCCCGGCCGGTCCGCTGCCGATTATTGCCACCTCGGGGCTTTTGGAGACGGGCCGAACCATAGGGGCGGCAAAGTCGGGCATATTGTCTGCAATGTAGCGCTTCAGGGCCCTTATCGCCAGCGGCTGGTCGATTTCACCCCTTCGGCATCGCCGCTCGCACGGATGGTCGCACACGCGTCCACAGACCGAGACAAACGGATTTCGCCTGCGGATAATATTTGCCGCCTCGGTCAATCTTCCCTCGGCGGCGAGAGCCAGGTATTCGGGCACATTGACGCCGGCCGGACAGCCGTGCTGACACGGCGAGCGAACCAGTCCTTCACACACCGATGCCCGGCAGGTTTTAAGCACGATATGCTCTTCGTACTCCTCGCGGAAATGCCGCAGCGTCGAGAGCACGGGATTCGGAGCGGTCTGCCCCAGCCCGCAAAGCGAGGCCTTCTTGATGTCCCGGCCCAGACGCTCGAGCAAATCGAGGTCCTCGATGTCGGCGTCGCCGCGAGAGATTTTCTCAAGAATCGCCAGCATCTTTTTGGTCCCGACCCTGCAAGGCGTACACTTTCCGCACGACTCGGACTGGACGAACTCGAGGAAATACTTGGCGATGTCCACCATGCAGGTGTTCTCATCCATTACGATAAGGCCGCCCGATCCCATAATCGCGCCGATTTCTTGGACGCTGTCGTAGTCGATTTCGTTGTCGAGATACCTGGCCGGTATGCAGCCGCCGGACGGCCCGCCCAACTGCGCGGCCTTGAACCGGCGACCTTTGGGGATGCCGCCGCCGATGCCAAAGATGATTTCGCGAAGGGTCGTGCCCATCGGCACTTCCACAAGGCCGGTGTTGTTGACCTTGCCGGCAAGGGCGAATATCTTGGTTCCTTTGCTTTTCTCTGTGCCTATCCGCCTGTACCACTGTGCGCCGTTTTTCAGCACAATCGGCACATTGGCGAACGTCTCGACGTTGTTGATGTTCGTCGGCTTTCCCTGGTAACCCTTTTCGGCCGGGAAGGGGGGGCGCGTTGTTGGCATCCCGCGTTTGCCTTCGAGCGAGGCAATCAGGGCGGTCTCTTCGCCACATACGAACGCACCCGCACCCATGCGAACCTCGATATCGAAACCAAAATCGGTGCCCGCTATTTTTTCTCCGAGCAGGCCCAGGGCCCTTGCCTGCTCGAGCGCTATATTTATGTGTTCGACTGCGATCGGGTACTCCGCACGGACGTATATGAAGCCCCGACTTGCACCGATGGCGTATGCGGCGATGATCATGCCCTCGATCACCCTGTGCGGGTCGCCTTCGAGCAATGCTCTGTCCATAAACGCCCCCGGGTCGCCCTCATCGGCATTGCAGATCAGATACTTCTCGGTGCCAGGTGATTTTCGACAGAAGTCCCATTTGACACCTGTCGGAAATCCCGCTCCGCCGCGGCCCCTAAGACCCGACTCGATTACTTCATCTATTATCTGTTGTGGTTTTTTTTCGGTGATCGCTTTGATCGCGGTGACGTATCCGCCGCGTTCAACGGCGTCCTCGATGCGTCTTGGGTCGATACTGCCGCAGTTCTCCAGAACCTGGCGTTTTTGTTTTTTGTAGAAATCTACTTCGTCGATACAGGGCTCCGGCTTGCCGTCCTGGACAACAACGAGCCGCTCGATGGGTTTGCCCTGTTGAATCGTTGTGGAGATTATTTCATCTACGTCTTTCGGCGTCACCCCGCCGTAGAGGTAGCGATACGGCTCGATGAGCACGACCGGCGCCCGGGCGCACATACCGATACAGCCGGTCTCGACCACCGCAACCTGCTTTTGGAGCGAATGGCTCTTAAGTTTCTCTCGAAATTCAGCCCCGACTGCCCGGGCGCCCAGGGCCCTGCACCCGGTCATGCAAATCAGCACCGTCGCCTTGTAGCTCTGCTGTTTGCCCAGCAACTGCTGCTGCAATTGCTCAATGTCGCCCAGTGATTTGATCTTCTTGCAGGACATTGGTATCAGGTATATCTTTCGAGTATGCTCTTAATCTTGCGGGCGTTCAGATTGCCGAAGTAATCGTTATTCACCATAATAACCGGCGCCAGAAAGCAAGTTCCCAGGCACGCTACCGTTTCAAAGGTAAAACGCATATCTTCAGTAGTCTCACCCGGTTCGACTCCCAGGGCCTGCTTTATTGCCTCTATGATACCTGGGCCACCCCTCACGTGACAGGCGGTGCCGCGGCAGCACCTTACGGTGTGGCGGCCGTGTGGTTCGAGATGAAACTGCTCGTAGAAGGTTGCGACGCCGAATATCCGGGCCGCGGCGATGCCGGTCCGCTCGCTGACGGTCATAAGGATCGGCTTGGGAAGATAACCGTAGGCCTTTTGCACCTGCTGCAGGATCGGGACAAGGTCGTCACCCCCGACATCCGGGATCGACCCGAGAATCTCGTCCAACGCCTTCGTGTCCAGGCACGCCTCTGTCCCCACCGTGTTACTCATTGAACCTCCCAAAAAACCACGCGAGAGTAAAAATTGCCAAATTCAACGCCTGAGAATTGTATAGACCCGCCCCGCCCCTTGCAACAAAAAATCCACTTTCGAGACGGCGCACGTCACGTTTGTAGGTGGATTTTTTAGCCCTTTAGCTGCAATTTTCCGTCAATAGTAGCTGCTACCCCTTTGTCATTCCCGCGAAAGCGGGAATCCACGCTTTTGAGCAACTACCCAGAAGTGAATAAGGCCAAATAAGCCGGTTTTTTACCTACAAAGATGACCTGCACCTCTTTCGCGACGGACGCGTGAAATCATTTTCTGCCATTTATCCTCCCGATTTCACTAACTCTCCCACCTCCCGAATGAATCTGCCTTTGGAGGCTGGCCTGATGAAAAGATCAAAACAACCCGCAAACCGCCTCCCCTATTGACCCCAAAAAATCCAACCCACAATATATGACAATAACTCGCCAACAACAAAACAGGGGGCTCTCCCGAATAACGTTGAAATTGAATGGAGTATTCGGGTAACATAAATGTCGAAGCTTACAGCAGCGCCGTTTACGAGGTTATATGAAGAATGTGACTTTAGTGAAAGGCTGTCCTTATGCAGAAAGGTTGTTGGATAGGATTCGGTTTGCGTGCGGCCTGTACGTTGGCCGCTTTGTGTATGGCCGCGGTTGCCGCAGCCGACCGCAGTAGCACAAGCTCTTTCACTCGCGAACAAATCGACGCCCATTGGAAGGGCGGGCATACGCTGCCGGTTCAGGCAAGCGAGCAACATCCTCTGCCGCCACTGCGAATACGCAACGATACCGGGATTAACGTGCTTGTTGATATGGCCCACAAATGCGATTTCTTCTCGATGTGGAATCTCGCCGGCCCATTACACCGCCGCGGGATCCGCACGGCGGGAAGTCATGCAGCATTGGATTCGGTGGTCAAGCCGGGCAGTTTGTGTCGCGTACGAATACCAGCCGGCGGCAAACTGTATCCGTTCGCATGGTGGCCCGCCCCGAAGTTCAATGTGGTCATGACCGAGGGCGGAAGCAGCGATCCGGGATATCTGGCGGAGGAGCGAGAGGCGGTGCTCGCGTACGTCCGGGCCGGCGGGGGGCTGATTGTCTCAGGTGTCCACTCACTGCGAGATGCCCAGGCGGTCCGGGCGTACTCGCTTAACAGCCTATTGGCTGAGTTTGGCGCCAAGTTCGCCGCGGGTACACAGCGCTTCAAGGGCCGGCACATACCGATGATTGAGCTCGATGGGCATTGGGAAGTGGCCGACAAGGGCGATTCAGACAAGCCGGTTCTCGCAAAGCGGACTTTCGGGAAGGGACGCATCGTGCTCTTGGCGTCTCGTTCTCTATTTCGGTTTGACCGCAAGAAGCGCGACGATCTCGAACGCAAAGCCGATTTCTTAACCGAATTGATCAAGTGGGCGGCAGCAGGTTCCTCTCCAGCCGGCGCCGAGCCCCGGCTGCCGGCACCGATGGCAGGCGGCGGGGGAATTTACCCGGAGCAAGAGGCGCGGGTCCAGGGGATCGTCGTCTATTACAGCAAGAACCAGATACCAGTGCTCCTCAAAACGGTTCGTGACGATTTCCCTGCGATCACCGAACAACTCTATGCCTGGTATCCTTCGCACAAGCCCGAAGAGCCGATGTATCTGATCCTTGGCAGCAGCGGCGGCGGGGGATGGGCCGTCAATGCCTATCTGCCCAAGGAGGTCGGAACCATTACAACCCAGCCTGACGGATTGCGCAGCATCTTTGCGCACGAGCAGGCCCACACAATGGCCGGGCCCTGTACCGCGGCCAATCACCCCTTCGGCGGAAATCGCGGGGAGGAACATGCCGGATGGTACCAGGGCAAGGTCATCGCCAAGTATCAGAAGAAGTACGGACCCAACCGAGGTTGCGATGGTGTGTTTCGCAACGATGCCGCTCGCCCGAACGCAAAACCCGAAGCGATTTTTAAGCAAAGTCACCTCGTGAGTTGGCGCACGGGACATGATCGGCTGATGATCTGGTATGTCTGGCAGAAGTTCGACGATCGTTACGGCCCGACATGGTATCCCCGATGGCGCTGGGTCCAGCAGCAGCGCTGGGCCGCCGAGCCCGGACACAAACTCACCTGGGAAGAAGCGATTACGGATATGTCGATTGCCGTCGGAGAGGATTTGTTTCCCTTCTTCGCAACAACCGGTAAAGAACTCACCATCAAACGCCTGGAGAACGTCGATTTTATGGGCAGCACAATCCAACTGGCGCCGGCGCCAATCGGGCCGACCGCCCCGGGTGGTGTGGACCTCGATCCGATTGGCGACTTCACAAAGCCAATTCGCCCCAAGGCCCAGTCGAAATAAGAAACACGAGCTTTATTTCAACAGCCCCCGCTGTCCTCTATAAAAACCTATCATTAGCAAGCACAACTCATCGAAAAATGTACCGTACACCTTTAATTCCCCCCTACAAAACTAAAAAAGCATATGGCCTTGATTGGTTAGAATTCTGTATTTGTATCTCTATTGACTTGGAGAATACGCGGACTTCCAATCTCCTTAACTGATGAGTCATTCCAGGAGAACAATACAAGGTTGCTCTGCCAGGATCTTGCGCTCCTGAACTTAATACCATTGAATCCAGACATTCGCGCACAGTCCGCGATGAATCGGGGAACGAAGTATTCGGGTTTCCAGCCTTGGCCACGCTTCACGTCGCGATCAAGATGCCCACCATATGTTAAACCGAAGGCCAAGAGCCCGAGGCTAGTATCCGGAAAACCAGCTTCGGGCTCCAGGTCCAAGATTAGCTCGATGTGTTTGATTCGAAAACCTAACGTCCAAGCGATTGCTGCTTGTCCTTCTAACGTCTCAATCGCCGCCGTCTCTGCCGACTTTGCAAGATAGAAGACTCGTTGGCCGAAGTGGTTGTAGCGGCCTTCTGGAATGACAACACGGGCAGCATCTGGCGGCTGAAGTTCTGTGACGTCCATACTACTACCGCCCCTGGGTGTACGGGCTCTATACCAAACGGCGTCTCGTATTGTAACAAGAGGGAAGTCCGTTATCTGTTTCAGAATCTTCTTTCCGATAGGATGCTTCAATCCAAGGTATGGCCATCGTTCCAGGTGAGACTGAAAATCATTAACCTTAGGTTTCAACTGTCTATTTAAGCGCTTATAGAGTTCGTCCAAGGTTTGCTCTTCCTCTGTCTTTGTCCCGATGGTGTCTCCAAGCCCAACTGAAGCACCGCAATTCTGACATATTATTCCCTGTACTACGTCGTCCCATGCTTTTTCTGGTATATCAAGATACTGCAAGAGATCTGTGAGTTCTATTTGATCGCCAAGTATCCAGATGTAGTCGCCGCTGTCATATGGTTGACAGGTTACGCAGTAGGCAACCTCGCTTTGCAGTTTCTTACGATATCTCTCGATTCTGGTCATAATCTTCGTTTTGGTAAGGCATATTAGAAGGTACGTTCACCTATTTATCTAACCTTATTCAGTTCTTCTTCTTCCGTATATTCACAGCTTCAGCCTGCTTTTTCTTCTTTGCACGACCTACTGCTCATGAACGAAGCCTAAAAATAGTAAACGTCCCTAATTATTCCTAATTATTTGCACAAGTAATTTCTCTCGTACATGTCTTGGCTAATTACGCACATAATGTCGCGAGTGAGGCGCGGCCTATTTGACGTCGCCTCCACTCGGCTTTTTGGGGCTCTCCTTCTCTGGGAAGTACGTCAACCCACGGACCTTCCTAAGCTCCACGTCGTCGGGGTGGACCACTGGGTGTTTGTCTCGGACTTCCTGAATCACAGTCGCCAGTCGAGAGAAGGTCAACGGCAGTTCGTCACACTCCATGGCGAGAGCCTCGGCGAGCAATGGTTTGCATGTTGACCATTCAGTGAAGCCGAGATCCGCAGTGAATTTCCGGAGTTGCCGCAGCCAGGGCTTGCCTGGGTTGAACGCTGACTCAAACGAGGCACGCTGTGCTATGACAGATGTTGGGAGTATTCTGTCGGTGAAGGCGGCGTTCAGGAACATCTCAACGGAGAAGGATTCCTCAAATGACCCGCCAACGTGACCGCACGGGTATGTCACGACCGGTTCGGTCGGGATTGGGAAAAGGCAGATCAAATCACCCAAGAGATTCTGCTTCTCGCACTTTCGGACAGAGGCTATCGACTCAGGATCGTTGTCATGTGTGACGACGATGGGCCTGTCATGGCTCAACGTGAGTTTCAGCAGGCCTAGAGCCGCCCTCAGATTCCCGTGGCCATTGTAGTTTGCGATCTTCGCGCCGACTGCTTCCAGATCAAGTGTATCGGTGAAGAGCAGCGGCAACGCCAGTTCTTCGGAATCGCCTTCGACGAACACGAAGATGGCCTGCTCAAGGGAAGCTCGTGCCATCACGGCTTCGTAGTGAATATCCGAAATCGCCATATCTCTGGCGACATCGTCATAAGTTGTGCTCATGTTCTTTCACCCCAACTATGTATATATGGTTTCGGTATAAAACTCCTTACCTCTCTGAGTGTCAGTATAACACCCCTTATCATAACTAGAGCGACATCCACCTATTAAAACTACGCCACACGGCTTTATCAAAATACTAACCCGCCAAAAGTCGCAGATCCACCTACGCCTGTGCCCGCGAAAGCGGGTAGCGGGCCCAACAACCGCCCAAAACATGAACCGCTAATCAAAGATGTACTCGCTCGTTTATGAGAAATTTACACTATTGAAGCGGGATTTTCAAGAAAAAAATGAAGGTTTTTTACCTTAATCCCGAGCGAAAGAGTTTACCCTGAATTAGCCGTAGCCCTGAGCGCAGCCGAAGGGGTAGTCGAACGGGAGGGATCTGGCCTCACAATGACTGCAAGCAACCCTCTCCCCGCGCGCCGCAATCCAACTTTAGCCCACTTTAGCCACTTTAGTTCACTTTAGCTCACTCCTCACTAACGAGAATCCAGCATTCAGCTTTCTAACATGAAAAAGCTCGTAGTCATTTGACTATGATTCATTTCACGACCCTTCGCCCGGCAAACAACCAGCCATTTCCATAATCGACTCAACAATCCCTGTTAATCTGTGTCAACCTGTCCTGAGCTTGCCCTGTCCTGAGCATCGTCGAAGGGTCGAACGGATCCGTGTCTAATGCCCTTCTCTGCGTCCTCCGCGGCAAGAAAATCCGTGTCAATCCGCGATTAGACTTCCTTCCTGCCCAACTACTTTTGATCTAATCTCTGCGTCCTCTGAGTCCTCTGTGCCCTCTGTGGCAGTGTTAATCTGTGTAAATCCGTGTCTAAAAACAAAAATTCACTTGACACCTAACACATTATGCGGTATAATACACATCAAACTAATAGACGGTAGTTGATACTAAATCATCACTAACTCACACATTCCATAACCTGTTTAATCAAAAACACTTAACTCTCTGTGCTCTCTGTGTCCTCTGTGGCTTTGAAGAATTCGACCTAATCAATAATAAACCAGGAGCGTAAAATCATCATCACCATCAAAATCGCAGCAAAGCGCAGATCCCGGCCCGCCGGAAATCCATCTTCTGTCTTCTGTCTCCCGTCTTCTGTCTTCCGTCTTCTGTCTTCTGTCTTCTGTATCCTGTCTTCTGCCCTCCTTTACAT
>JAGMDR010000225.1 GCA_023128595.1 Planctomycetota bacterium
CCGGCAAACTGGCAATCCTCGGCGGTGAGCCTGTCAGAAGGAACAAGAGCTGGCCGAGCTGGCCATACTGGGACGAAAATGTCATAGACTCAGTAGTGAAAACCACAAAGAGCAGAATATGGTGCAGAATTCAGTCTAAGTCAGGGACTGTGCCAACATTTGAAAAGAAGTTCGCCCGCCTGATGGGAGCAAAGTTCTGCGTGGCCACCGGCTCCGGAACCCAGGCACTGCACACTTGCGTGGAAGCACTTGGAATCGGTGCAGGAGACGAGGTCATCACCTCGCCCTATACCGATCCAGGGACGATTGCTTCGATTTTGGCTGCCAGAGCACTGCCGGTCCTGGCTGATTTGGATCGCCAATCCTATCAGCTCGATCCTGACGATGTGGAAAGGAGAATCACCGAAAACACGAAAGCGATTATGCCAGTGCACATGATGGGGCAACCTTGCGATATGGACAGATTTATGAAAATTGCCAAAAAGCACAATTTGAAAGTGATCGAAGATGCCTGTCAGGCGCACCTTGCCGAATATCAAGGCAAGAAGTTGGGAACTATTGGCGATCTCGGATGTTTCAGCTTTCAGTCAAGCAAGACAATTGCCTGCGGAGAAGGCGGGGCGATAATCGGAAATGATGAAGAGCTTATGGACAAATGCTATACCGTCCACAACCACGGGACATCGCGCCGGGGACGCACCGAAGTGGCGGGACCGAAATATCGTATGAATGAGTTTGAAGCAGCCGTACTACTTGGCCAGTTGCCCGGTGTTGAAGAACGGTTCGCCCGCCGTAATGAAAACGCCGCCTATCTGACCTCCAGGCTCAAAGATATTCCGGGAATCGTCCCGCAAAAACTGTACGAAGGCACCGCCAGCGGCTCCTTCTACCTTTACCCAATGACGTATCGAAAGGAATACTTCAACGATGTGGACCGCAGCAAGTTCCTCAAGGCTGTCCGTGCCGAAGGTGTTAGCCTCAGCGGATATATTGGACAGGGGTTACATAAAGAGCCCTGGATAGACCACATTTTGAGTCAGAAAGTGTACAAGAAGATGTTCTCCGAGGAGAGACTGCAGAGATACCGCGAGGAAAACAAGTGCCCCAATTGCGACAAGGTCTGCCGGGAAATGGTTATGGTTTGGGCTTCAGGGCCTCTGCTTGGAACCAAAGAGGATATGGATGACATCGCCGACGCCATTCTCAAGGTCTATGAAAACAGAGACAAGCTAAGCTCGATATAGTCGCAAGAGACCTCCGGACACGAGGGTGGATGGTCTGCATTTTACAGGGAGTACCTGATCATGAGAAACAATGACATCAACCGGCGGCAATTCTTTAAGAAGCTGGGTGGCGGGGTTGCAACGGCAATAGGTTTTCCGTACATCGTCTCCTCCATGGCGCTTGGTAAGGCCGGCAATGTTGCGCCGAGCAATCGGATTACTATGGGGTCTATCGGCGTAGGCGGGATGGGCACGAACAATATGAGGGCGTTTTTGAGCCAGGGCGACGTGCAGGTTGTGGCCGTCTGTGACGTGGTGAAGGCGAGCAATGAATACGGTCACTGGTATAAGAACGGCTGGCAGGGGCCGTGGTTCGGCCGGGAGCCGGCTCGCAAAATTGTGCAGGACCACTACGCTCGCAAGACTCAATCCGGCAAATTCAGGGGCTGCGACGCTTATGTTGATTTTCGCGAGGTGATCGCCAGGGATGATATCGATGCGGTTTGCATCACCACCCCGGACCACTGGCACGCGATACCGGTAATTATGGCGGCGAAGGCGGGCAAGGCTATTTATTGCGAAAAGCCGTTGAGCCTGACGATAGCCGAAGGCCGGGCGATGGCTACCGCTGTGCAGCGCTATGGAGTTGTCTTTCAGACCGGGACGCAGCGACGCTCGAACCAGCAGTTCCGCTTCATTTGTGAGCTGGTCCGCAACGGACGGATCGGCCGACTCAAGAAGATTATTACGAGCATAGGAGCGAACAACAAAGAAGCTCCGCCTAAGGACTGGAAGCCTATGCTTGTGCCCGAGTGGCTGGATTACGAGATGTGGCTGGGCCCGGCGCCGTGGGTCCCCTACCATAAGGACCGCTGTCTTTATACGTTCCGGTTCGGCCTCGACTATTCCGGCGGCCAGACGACAAATCTCGGGGCACACTTTATCGACGTCGCGCAATGGGCCAACGGTACGGACCGCACCGGGCCGATTGAGATAGAGGACCTGGGCGGGGAGTATCCGGCGGATGGCTTCTTCACTACGGTCACGAAGGTCCATTATAAAGCCCGATATGCGAATGGCGTAGAGGTGAGTTGTAAGACCGATCCCGGCGGGCCTATGCGTTTCGAGGGTACCGAGGGCTGGATTCAGCTCAAAGGCAGTAAGCTCACGAGCCAACCGGAGTCACTCAAGAGCTCCGTGATTGGGCCGAATGAGATTCACCTTTACAAGAGCAATGACCATCATCGCAATTTCGTCGATTGCGTCAAGGAGCACCGGGAGGCGGCCGCCCCGATCGAAGTCGGGCATCGCTCCACAAGTATCTGTAACCTGGGCAATATTGCTATGACGCTCAAACGCAAGCTGCGGTGGGACCCGCAAATCGAACGCTTCAAGAACAACGATGAGGCAAACCGGATGCTGGCCCGCGGCACGCGCAGCCCGTGGCACATTTAGTGAGGCGCCCTTAGCGTGCAAATGCCCACGTAGGGTCTTGTGCGAGTACTCTCGAGAGATCGGGAAGATTCGCCTCCAGAATTGCGAGGGCCTCCTTCGCTTGCGGGACGTTATTTCGCACGCCGTTCAAGAGCACAGCCCGCGCGATGTGGGCGTATGAGCTGCCGTAGTCGAGGCCGCCCAACCCGGGTTTGGTATCGGGGGAGACTACTCGGAAGGTCTTATCGAACAGCTCCTTCCAGGTCGTGTAGTACCGTTTTTTGTCCGCCGTTCGCTCACCGACGACGAGAAAATACGATGCCGCGTAGCGAATGTCGTAATCCTCCGGGTTGGTCAGGACGCCAATCTGGAGCCCGGTGAAGTAGTCACGTGGCTTGGCCGCCCGGGTGTAGCCGGCGCGAACGGCGTGGTCGAGGGACCAGGCGAGGAAGTTCTGCTGCCACGGCGCCATGGTGAGCCACTTTCGTCGTTCCTGCGGTGAGCGGCCGCGAACGTAGGCGTCGGAGGCTCCGTGCGTATATGTGCCGAGCGGCGTTGCATCGGGGCCCTCGATGAAGCGGTTATAATAGTCGAGGTTGTTTTTGACTTTGTAGTCGAAATAGCGCTTCTCCAAATCAGCGTCTGGACAGATCTTTGCGGCGTCGACGAGCTGGCGCAGGGCCCAGGCCTCGCCTCGGATCTGGTCTGGTATGACAAGCCCTTTCTCTTTTTGTCGATACGCGGCGTTTTGAATGAGCATGCACCAGTTCGCCCAGAAGTACATCTCCTCCAGGTAATAGTAGTCTCCGGTCAGCAAATAGGGGATGAAGGCCAATGAAGGCTGGTGTGCGTTATCGACCTGGTAGGGCGATGTTGCCGGCCGGATGTATGGGCGATCCGCGGCGGGCCGCGGCGGGATCTTTTCGAGAGTGCCGCGCGGATTGAGCGAAAATCCCGGGTGGTCGTCAATGGAAAAAAAACATCCGGTTTTTCTGTCCCGCAGGTGCACGGGGAAGCTGCCGGCCAGGGCTCCGGCGCCAAGGACCATCCGCCAGGCACGGCTATCCTGACTGAAAAGATACCTTGTCGTCCACGTCGGATAGGGTCCGAGGTCCTCTCTGCCACCGGTGGTGGGGAAGTACGCCATTATGATGCCGTTCTCCAGGATTCCGCGCGGTGACTGGTCCCACCTTTTTAGGCTTCGCTCGAGGCGCTCTTCGGATATCGCCTGGCGGGTGTCGTATGGGGGCAGAAGAGATGTCGAAACAAGGTAGGGCAATTGATAGCGAATATGTGTTTTGGGAGGCCTCTCGCCCCACCAGAATACCTTTCTCCAGCGGGCGCCGGCGAAGTGGCCCAGGTTTCGGTCCTTGTCCTTGAGCCAATACGGCATTCGGTGGTTCCATTGGCCTACGTTGGTTTTTGCGAAGACTTCTTTGCCGTCGATGTTTACTTTCACGTCGTAGGGGATATTGCCAGGCACATCGACCCAGGGGGATTCGACCACAACCTCGATACGTGCGGTCTTGCCCCCTTTGAAGGACCGGATTCCGAAGATTACCCACAGGTTCGGGTCCAGATTTCCGCTGCTGTCAGAGGGTGGTCCGGCGACCAGTATTTCACTCACGAGCGGACCTGTAAGCCATTTGATTAGTCGAAAGTGCTCATTTTGCTTAACGGCTTCGAGATGGAACTGACTTAGACCGGCTTTGCGCCGGCTGCCGTCCGGGAATTGGAAGGTGACCTCTGCCGAGAACTCCTTGGCAAGCCCTTGGAGAACCGTGTCAGCGGCAGCCCCCCCACTGCTTGGACTGATGTCCAGTGTCAACGGCCGGCCAGGCGTCGCATTACTGATGAGCGTCGAAATGATCGCGTGTTTGACGGAGCCATCGGGGTAACGCCGCTTGACATCTACCTGAGCAGGGATTTCCTCTGTGCCGACTTTCAGAGCCAGCGTATCCTTGATGTCGCCTTTCTTGAACGGATGCGCGAAGGTTACGATGAGATTCTCGGCTGTTTGCTGCGACTCGACGACCACGGATGCGACAGGATCTGCGCCTGCGCCGGCGACATCGACCCACGAAGCAGCGATTAGTGCAAGAGTAAAAAGGCAGCAAATTGCCAGACGGGTATGTTTTGTACGGTTCGCGCTCATAGCGTACTCCCTGCGGCGGCGGAGACTGTAGTTATTCCAATGGCGCAGATACTCGGCTCTGCGCATTGGAACAGCTCATATTTCTATTCGATGCCAACTGTCGGCTCTTTAGCCTGCTTCGGCCAGTGCGCTCTTGGCTGCGTCGCGGACGTAGTGTTCGGCCGGGTCGGTCCTTGTGTTGCGAAGATGGGTGTAGATTCTTACAGCCGCGTTCTTGCGACCCGAAGCCAGCAGTTTCTCGGCCAGCAGCAGGCAGGCCTTGGTTGCTTGAATTCTTTCCCAGCCGTTTGTCTTGTCCGCAGTCCTTAGCAGCAGATCGACTGAGCCGGCCTCGCCTATGTTGCCCAGCGCCCAGGTTGCTGCAATCCGAACGGCCTGATCTTCGTCTCCAACCGCCTCTCGCAGAGCGTAGGCAGATGCTGCATCGCGGACTACGCCGAGATTCTGTACGACAGTGAGCCTGCATTTGCCTCTTGCCCGGGGCAGGGCGCTTCGAAGGTGCTCGGCTGCGCGGTCACCGATGGCAACGAGTGCCATAGCAGCGGGCTGGCACAGCTCTTCATCGGTGAGCAGCCGGCCGAGCGTCTCGACGACCTCTTTGCCGCCGAATGCCTGCAATTCCTGGACAAGATACGCCTGGACGGCTTTGGGCCGGTCTCCGCCGAGCTGGGACGCAAGGGCCTTGGCAAACCGTCGGCGAGGCTCATCGTCGTCGAGCTTGCAGACGTGCAGGCCAAGTACGTGAAGCGCGTAGTGGGCCTTTACGTCGTCGCCCTTGCCGGGCGGCACGAGCATGTCGATGATTCCAAGGATATTCCTGCGGCCGCCCTCGTGAATCTCCGCGATTGCGCTTTCGATCTTTTCCTTGTCTATGTCGGTGCAGTACAGGCCTCGACCATCCGGGTCGGGCATTCTATTTACAAGTTCGGCAAGTTTCTTGGATGATTTTGCCATGATTATGGTCCTTTCCGTATTTCAGATCCGGTTGAAAACTCTTACAGATGCCAGGGTGCTCTCATCGGCTGGTTGACCAGACGATTGGCGTACTCGTCGCCGATGATCTGTTCGGCAACGGGGTCGTATCGGAGCTTTCGCCCGGTTCGGATGGCGGCATTTGCCAGGTGCAGGAGCGTCGCGCAGCGATGGCCCGCCTCTGCGTGCCCGCCGGGCTGTTTACGTGTGCGAATTGCCTCTGGGAATCTGACGAGCGGTTCGGGGTCGGGCATCTCTGCGATTTTCTTGCGATTCTGGTCGCTGAGGTCATCGAGGCCCACGCCGCGTTCGACCTTGCGGCCGTAGGGCTTGCCCCACTCGTTACTCTCGAAGACAAAAGTCAACCCATCGGCGTATTTCATCTCGACCCAGCCCCACATCGCGACGGCCTCCGGGTGGGCAGGCGGGGTGTAAGGCTCTATCTCGACCGGGCTTGTGTAATCCTTGGCAAAGGTCCACTGGATCGGGTCGAAATGATGCTGGCCCATATCTGCGAGGCCTCCGCCTTCGTAGTCCCAGTAACCTCGGTGGGAGCCGCCAAATCGGTGTGGATGATACGGCCGCAGCGGGGCCGGTCCGCAGTACATATCCCAATCGAGGGCTTTCGGTATCGGCTGAGGCTGTGCGTTGACCATTCCGCTCCACTCTCGGACTTTTAGACCACCTCGTTTTCTGTGTACGCCCTTGCAGTTTTTCAGCAGTCCGCTGGCCATGATCTTGTGTGTGAGGACCCTGTTTTTGTCCCCGCTGGCGCCGAATCTACCATAGGTGCCAATCTGAAAGATTCGTTTGTAGCGGTTTTGGGCCTCGACGATCGCTCTGCCCTCGGCGATGAAGCGGGTCATTGGCTTTTCGCAGAGGACGTCCTTGCCGGCCTCCATAGCGGCTATAGAGATCAATGCGTGCCAGCCCGGAGGGGTGGCGATTGCGACGACGTCAATGTCTTTGCGCTCGAGGAGACGACGATAGTCCGCATAAATCTCTTTGTTGTCGGCTTTGGTAAGGAACTTGACGTCGCATTGGGCGAGCTTTCTGACGTTAGGTCCCAGTCCGCCGAAAGTGCCGTTGCCGCGGCCGCCACAGCCAATCAGGGCGCCGCCGAACGTTTCACTGGGCGGCGTGTTGCCCCGGCCGCCAAGGACATGCCTCGGGACGATTGTAAAAGCCGCCGCTGCGCCAATCGAGCCTTTGATGAACCGGCGTCGTGTTATTCTTTTGCCTTTTTGCATAGTACGTTCTCCTTTGCTCCCGTATAAATTCCGACCTTATTCCGGAGGCGTTGTTGAAGCTACTCCAGAATCTGTGATATTAGAATCGTGAGGCTACGCTGCCGCACAGATACGTCGCAATTATACTTAATCACGCGGCTAATACAAGCGGTCCTCCGGTCATTTTTTATCGGGCTGCCGATAGCGCCAATCGATCCGGTCGGCGTGACGAAATACCTCGGCAATCAGCTCGGCGAAATCCGGGTCGTAAGCTTCCAGCTCCTCCCGCGTATCGACGTGGTTATGTCCCTTGGCGTTTTGGCGATTAGCGTCGAACCAGGACTGCACGCCCTCCAACCAATACTCCTTATAGCTCTTCGCGGCGAGCGTGTCCTTCCAAAGGCCCTTGTTCGCAGCGTTTTCGTATAACTGCCTGAGTTTCTCATCAAATTCCTTGTCGAGGCGTTTGACGCGCAGCTCATATTGCTGCTTTGGCTTCTTTTCGAATTCTTTGTCGATGTCTCTAAGGCCGGTAATTTGATGGAGCGCACGCGCGAACTCGCGAATCAGGATGCTCTCGGCGGCATAGCGATCTTCAGGGAGGTTGAGCAGATTTTCCTCGCCGCAGCTTATGATCGGGCGCTGCGGGCTGTAAGGCGGCCCCTGCCTTGACTTATCCCAACGTTTTTTTCGCTTGAGATCGGCATATTCCGGAATGTCCGTGGTGTTTTCATTTACGCCGATCACTACGAAACGCACATCGGCTTCAATGATTGCCTTTAGAATATCGTGGCGGTAGGCAAACATCTGCCTGATCAGGTAGTTTGCCTCCAATAATGCTTCGTCGGAAACCTTTTGGGAACTGAGAATCGGCAAACCCCTGGCCCTGACGTACTTCTTATAAAACGGATCGCATTTGAGCGATTCCGGAGGTGCGGTGACCTGCGGTTGTTTTGCGACCGGCTTGTATCGCCAATCCGTCTTATCCGTGTGGCGAAACGTTTCGGCAATCAGTTGCGCCAAATCCGGGTCGTATGCCTTCAATTCCTCCCGTGTATCGACGTGATTATGGTTGTAGTTGTTCTGGCGGTTGGCGTCGTACCAGGACTGGACGCCTTCGGCCCAGTATTCGGCTCGGTTCGAGCCGGCGTACGCTCGGTTCCACAGTCCCTTGGAGACGGCACTTTCGTAAAGTCGCTTGAGCTTCTCATCGAACCGGCTGTCGATGCGTTTGAGCCCCATCCCGTGGATGACGTGGGCGAACTCGTGGATGAAGATACTTTCATCGTCGTATCTATCGACCGGATAGCAGAGGAGATTCTCCTCGCCGCAGCTTACGATGCGTCCGCCGAAGCCCCGCGAGCGCTGGTTCCAGAATTCCTTCGGCTTCATGTGGCTGTATTCCGGGATGTCCGTAGTCTGCTCTTTGGCGCCGATTATCACGAAGCGGACGCCGGCCTCTATCAGCGCCTCTCGAATGTCCGGCCGGTCGGCCAGCATCTTACCAACCAACTCGTCAACCTTGAGCAAAGCGGCATCGGCCACTTTTTCGGAGCTGACTATTGGCAGCCCTTCGGAGCTGACATGCTTCTTGTAGAAGGGGTCAAGCTCGAGCGATTTCGGCGGTGCGGTAATCGACGGCTTTTCAGCAGGTTCGGCGGTGCACGGGCTGTGCCACAGAACAAGCAACAGGGCGACAATCGGAGAGATTGTTCTCATTTTCACGCTACCTCGCAATGACAGTCAGTATTTGATCCGTTCCAGAATAGTTAGTTACTTGGTTTTCTTTTCCAAGATGGCCTCGATCTCGTCCATGGTTCGATTCATTACCGCGATGGTTTTGTTGAATGGTTCAGCAGTGGTCATATCAAGTCCGGCTTTTTTCAGGAGGTCAATCGGATAATCGGAGCCGCCCGACGAGATGAATTTAATGTATCTTCCAACAGCACCTTCTTCTTTGTTCAGTATTCCTTCAGCCAGGGCGGTTGACGCGGTGAACGATGTCGAATACTGATATACGTAGAAGTTGTAGTAGAAATGGGGGACATAGGCCCATTCGACGGTGTATAGCTCATCAATATGACAAACTCCCTTATCGTGGCCATAGTATTTCTTGAGAATTTCGCCGTACAATTGACTCAGGACATCTCCCGTTAACGGCTCGCCCCGTTCGGCTTTTTGATGTATTAGTAGTTCGAATTCGGCGAATTGAGTCTGCCGAAAGACCGTGCCTTTGATTCCATCGAGGTAGCTCATAAGCAGCGACAGGCGAACGTCATCGTCTTTGATTTCCTTGAGCATCTTATCCATCAGAAGAGCCTCGTAGAAAGTGGAGGCCACTTCGGCTACAAAAATCGAGTAGTCGGCTGTCGGATACGGCTGGGTCTTGTTGGAGTAATAGCTGTGCATCGCGTGGCCCAGCTCGTGAGCGAGCGTGCTGACATCGTCGTATTGGCCGTTATAGTTCAAGAGTATATACGGATGGACGTCATACGCACCGCCGTTGGAATAGGCGCCGGCACGCTTGGCCGGTGTCGGGTAAACGTCAACCCACCGATTCGCAAGGGCCTTTTCGACGACACGAACGTAGTCCTTGCCCAACGGTTTTGCCGCGTCTATCACGAGCTTCTTCGCTTCTTCATAGCTGTACTTGAGATCAATGCCTTTGACCACCGGTGCGTACACATCCGAGTATTTCAACGTTTCGACGCCCAGCATCTTCTTCTTTAGATTGAGGTAACGATGGAATGAATCAAGATTGTTGTTGACGTTTTCGATAAGGGCCGAATATACCTTTGTGGGAATGTTGTTTTTGTCCAGCGCGCTTTCAAGTGAGGAATTGTAACCTCGCGTGCGGGTGTAAAACATGTCTTTCTTGACGTTTGCATAAAGCTGAACTCCGATAGTCCGTCTGAAATTGTTGAACGCGCCCCAGAAGGCCTGGAACACGGCTTCTCGGTCGCGGCGATTCGGGACGGCGCGATAGCGGGCGTAGCCGGCCTTATTGAGCTCGACGGTGGCGCCGTCACTCAATTCGACTTGGGGATAGGGCAATTCGGCGTTGCTGAAGATCATATAGATTGAAGACGGGCCGCCGGCTAACAAGCTCGCCTCGGCGAGTATCTTTTCTTCTTTTTCCGATAGCGTGTGAGCTTTGGTCCGCTGTATGTCGTGAAGATACATCTTATAGACTTTCAGGCCGGGCTCTTGGGCAATAAGCTCATCGATTTTGCTCTTGTCCATTTTGGCGATTTCAGGCTCAATATACGACGCCTTGGAGTTGTAGTCGGTGGCAAGCTGCTCGGTTTCCTGCCTCATCGCCAGATACTTTGAGTTGCGTGTATCTTCGTCGGCTTTCATTGCAGCATAGCTGTGCAGACGCCCAAACTCTCTGGAGAGCCTGCTGTTGAAATCAAGGCAAGTTAGCAATTCGGACGCGGACTTTGCAAGTCTGCCCTTGTACTGTAAGACCTCGTCAAACTGAGCAACCAGCTTTTCCTTTGCCTTGTTCCACGCCTCATCCGAGGGGTAGAGGTCTTCGAGCTTCCATCTGTCCTTGACGGGAACTTCCGATCTTTCGCGTGTTTGCGATAAGACTTGACTTGCAAAAAACACAAGAAGTGCACTTAGTACAACGATGACGTTTGAAGCCTTGTTCATAGCTTGCTCCCTGGATACGAGTCTATTGACAATTCCTTTTGGCACGGCTGCCCCCGGCAAGCCTCTCGAGCAACCAACATATCTTAAGGCCTGCCCCAGGTCGTTGTCAACCGTGGTTCGCGGGAAAACAGGGGAGTTCTTTCCTTCAAGGATTTCTTTGAATATTGGCGGGGTTTCAGGCAGAACGCGATAGATAGATGAATGGCTGCCCGGGCCAACGCTCAGGTTGCGGAGCTGCCGACAACCACATCGGTAACGAGCGTATCGATGCAACTTTGATCGGCTTGCTGCAAATCCAGCAGATCACGCGGCGTGATCTGGTCCAGCGTCTTGCCCAGTTGACTGCCGGCTTGCTCGGCCCAGGAGACCATGCCCTTTACGGCCTCGGGGTTGAGTTCGTATCCGGAGGAATCAGTCAATATCTTCATCGCTTCGGCAACCGATCGTGAGTTATGGTAGGACCGATTTGAGGTAAGGGCATCGAACGTATCAGCCACAGCCAGAATGCGGGCGCCGGGCGGTATGGAATCGCCCGACAGACCATCCGGGTAGCCCTGGCCGTTCCATTTCTCGTGGTGGTGCCGAACCAAGACTATCTCTCGCTCGAGAAACGTCATCTTTTCCAGGATACGAACGGCTATGAGCGGATGCTGCTCGATAATGCTGCGCTCGCGCGGCGTAAGCCTGCCTGGTTTGGACAGAATTGTATCGGGCACGCCGATCTTCCCAATGTCGTGTATCATTGCGGCCCGGCGAATGACCTCCACTTGTTTGGGAGCGGTTCCCATTGCCTCGGCGATGCCGACTGCATAAAGCGTTACATTTTCGGAGTGCCTCTTTGCGTATGCGTCTTTCGCTTCAAGGGCCTGCACCAAGCCCCAGATGCTTTGAATGAACATCTGCTCTGCTTGTTCCGACAGACCGGCGATACGTCGTTGCAGCCTTTTGATCTTCTCGATGTCAAGGTCGCCGGCGCTTACACGCTTCGACATTGTTTTGTCCCAGATCTTAACGCAGTCCCTGCCGGCGCTCTTGGCTTCGTACAGGGCTAAGTCGGCTCTACGCATAATCTCAGCGGAAGAGCCGGTGCTGTCGGGCATACTTTGTGCTATGCCGCAACTGACAGTAATCGAGAGGTCTTCTTCCAGCTTGATTTCCTGGGTCCTGGCCCGAAGTCTCTTCATCAACTTAGCGGCAGCCTCGGCCTTTGTCTCCGGCATCAGTATGACAAATTCGTCGCCGCCGTAGCGTGCCAGCACATCCGGCGTTCTTTTCTCGGTTTTCATACATGCGGCAAGCTTCACCAGTGCCTCGTCACCCGTGGCGTGGCCCAGGACATCATTGATCATCTTGAAGTTGTCGAGGTCTATAATCGCCACGGAAAATGGGCGTCGGTAGCGTTTTGCGCGGGCATATTCGGCCTGGAGCTTGTCCTCAAGGAGTTTTCTTGAGCCTACGCCCGTCAGCGCATCGGTCAGGGAAGTAAGCCTTGCCTGCTGGTACAACGTTGCGTTGGTCAGGTGAGAGTTCAGGATTTCCCTGGCTAATTTGGCCTTATATGAGACCAGCTCTTTGTTTGCGGCGGCCGCACCAGCCAAGCCGCACATGCACAAATACCCGGTCAATTGCCCGACGCCGTTAGCCGAGGTTCCATTTTCAGCCGAGACTTTCAGAGGAATGACCAGCCGCGGCGATTGGCCCGCGAGCTTTTCGCAGACCTCCGGAATGCTGTCATAGTAGAATTCCTCACTGTCAAGTAACCGGTGCTTCTCGGCCAGTCGCGTTAAATGTTCTTTGGGACACACACATTCGTTGCAGCTTATTAGCATGGGACCTTTTGTTTGGTGTCCGCTGTTATGAAAACAGAGCACACATTTTGCGGCGCCGAAGAGCTTTGGGACTTCACGGGTGACTATGTCCGTTACCTCGTTCAGGTCGATGCTTTTGAGGCAGGTTGAAAGCATTGCAACTTCCTCGGCCGCCGCCCGGTCTTCCAGAAGCTGCCTCCCCATAAGATCGCGAGCAGAAAGCATCCCCACCACAACGCCGTTATCGACGATAGGCAAATGGCGAATCCCGTTGTCGGTCATAATCTCCCTCGCTTCACCGGTCGGAGTCTCAGGAGAACAAGAAACAACGTGCGAGGTCATTATGTCGGCCACAGTGGTTGCCTCCCGGTCCTTTGATGAAGCAACCACTCGATTGACAATATCCCGCTCTGTCACGATGCCCGCAAACTTCCCGTCCTCATCGGTAACAACGAGACAGCCGACGTTATTGCCAAGCATCTTTTCCGCGGCTGCTTTGATGGTAGCGCTGCGGCTGATAGCTATTATCTGTGCGGGACGGTCAACAGTTTCACGCATTTTTCGGTCCTTTGAGCGGTTCGTCAGTAAGAATTAACCGGCCAAGCCGGGAATCCGTATATGACACTTCTTAGGCTAATTGTATCGGCCTCAATCAGACGCCACTTTAGTCCGGCGGGGTAGTAAATCCCTGGGATTGCTGCCGGTAGAGTTACTTGCTGAGGCTATCTGTGGGCCGTCGGCGGGACTGTGCGTTCCAAGCTCAAACGGATGAAAGAGCTTAAAGGCCTCGTGTTCACCGCAGCAGGTAGCATTGCAGATTCCTTCGTTGTATAATTGTCCGGCGCCCACAAAACGACGGTCCACGATAAGCAGCGCAGTCAACAGAATATGAGTGAAGCAAACTTACTTCTCAAAGCGTATTACGAGGCTCTTTATGAGCTGCTTGAAGCCAAAAAGGATTCTCTGGCAACCAGGATTGAAGAGCTGCTGACCGAGGAGATAGAAAAGCGTGCATTCGAGAACTTTGACCAGGACAAATACGCGGCGTACAGGGATGCGTCTCTGGCTTTTGTCGATGAACGCATTGAGACCTATAATCCTATTGGGTATCAATATACGTTTGACCGGACGAGGGCATTGGATGCCTTCGAGCTGGAGTTACAGATCAACTGGTATGACAGCCGCGGCGAATTTGAGGCCCTGGTGGAAGCAGCCCGCGACAAAGCGCAGGCGGGGCTGACAGATGGTAATCTGCGCCCGCTGGCGGAGGAGCTGATAAAGCAGGTCGGTGCATTTCCGGATGGCAGCATTATTTCCACCTACGAGGCCCAGCCCGCCCTGAATAGGCTCCCGGATTACATTGTTGCCCGAGTCATCGAAGAAATCGCCAGATCGGAAGGAGCCCCGCAGTAGAGGCCGATAGGCACCTTTCGAGAGCCAATGGTGCTATTGCGGCCACGAGAGAGTCCGGCGGAGCTGAGTGGGTTTCACAAGGTCAGGTGAATTTCGGACTTTTTTCAATTCCGTCCTTGCTATTGCTGCTTTTTACGGTTATTTTTCCAGTATGTTGTTTTTTCACGAAAAGCTCGGTTTCCGGAGAAGCTGAGCAGCGAATTTACAGTCTCAATTGTTACAGGAGGCACAGAGATGAGACATATTACGCGGCGAAGTTTTATGAAAGGTTCATTGGCCGCCGGTGTCGGCCTGACATTGGCCAGCCCGTTTTCTCGCGTGCGTGGCGCGAACGAAGATGTGCGCGTAGCCGTTGTGGGCATCAACGGTCGCGGCGGCTCACACATCGGGGCGTTCGACGGGATGGATGGTGTGCGGTTAGCTGGACTGTGCGATGTTGACAGGAATGTCCTGGAAAGGCGCGCCAAGTCGTTCGCGGACAAGAACAAGAAGGTTGATGCCTATGTTGATATTCGCGAATTGCTTGATAACAAGAACATCGACGCGATATCCATCGCGACGACGAACCACTGGCACTCGCTGGCGACTATTTGGGCCTGTCAGGCGGGTAAGGACGTTTATGTGGAGAAGCCCTGCAGCCACAACGTCTTCGAGGGCCGTAAGTGTGTCGAGGCGGCGGAGAAGTACAAGCGAATAGTGCAGCACGGCTCGCAGAGCCGCGCGAGCAGCGGTTGGGCAAAGCAGGTGGCCGCTATCGCCAGCGGC
>JAGMDR010000226.1 GCA_023128595.1 Planctomycetota bacterium
ATACCCAGATCACGCTTGTATAAGGTCTAGTACTGCGTCAAGGCTGATTTTAGGGGTTGTCATTGCGAGGAGGCCGAAGGCCGACGCGGCAATCTCAAACCGCTCGAAGGCCGGAGATTGCTTCGTCGTTTCACTCCTCGCAATGACACCCACAGTTTCAGTCTTGACAGACTATTTGGAGGGAGCCAAAAACTTAGTTCTTTGTGTATAAAGGGGTTAAGTATAATGGAGGCGGGGGGATTCGAACCCCCGTCCCGAGATGCTTCAAGACAAGCGTCTACATGCTTAGTCGCTTAATTGAAATTCGCCTTATCGAGCGCCAAACGACAGGCTCTCAACTCGGCTATTTCGTAAGGTTCTCGCCCAAAGCGGCCCGAAAAACCGCCCCAGGCCAGCCTGCTATCTGACGCCCTTATCCGGCCCACAGGCAAAGCCGAACAGGACGGGCAGCCAATTTAGGCTGCCATGCGCAACTGATAGTTGCCAAGTAAAGTTTAGTGCCGGATGATTAGCCAGGCCAACCGGCGTCCTGGGCATGCAGCTTATCCGTCCGTCATCCGGTCGAAGCCATTCGCCCCCATATTCACTTTTCAAATCTGCTTGTTTTTGAAAGAATGGGCCACACAACTTAGCCACATACGCTATTTCTTCCTTGTGGCTCTCCTCGCGATCTTCTTTTGGTCAGCCTTCGGTTTTGCAGTACGCTCACCAGCAGGCTGTACAATTCGAAAAACAGGGATCACCAGCGGCGGCAGACCCAAGCGAGCAATCGCATTCTGCATGAACTCCCGCCAGTACGGCCACGCATTATATATTCCGTTAAGATCGGCAAATTGTCTGAACGCCTTGTGGGTCAGCCCCTTGAAGTTCTGTATCGTGTAAGTCAGCGCAAAAGTCGCGTTTGCCTTGAGAACATTGTTTTGCGGCTCACCCTCGGCAGATGCCTCAAAGTGGAATTTCGCAATTACCAATACGTGACCACTCTCCTTCTCGACTGCCACCTCCGTCGAATAGTCCATGTTGTACACTTTCTTCACCCGTGAAGCTCCCTGCTTCTGATTGCAGCCGAACTCAATCAAACGCACATCCTTCAACTGTACTCGGTCAGAAACGAGCAAACCAGCATTGACATCCGGTTTGCTCGTCTTTCTTTTTACCTTAGCTGTTGTCGTCTTCTTGCTCATATACTAAGCCGCCTGAGTCAATTCACTTTCTTCTTCTGTAATCGCCTCATATTCGGAACTGCTCATGAAATCAACTGCGGGCGTCCATTGGCTTTCTGTAACCGATGCGGTGCTCTCCAGAATGCTGTCAACGTCCAAAGGAACAGGGGTCACCTCCAGTTTTGAATCGAGAGCATACAGCAAATCCGCAACTGTGGTAAGACGCATGTTGTGGTCGCCGCTGAGAAGCTGTGTTATATTGCTTTTGCTTACGCCTGCGCGCCTGGCAAGTTCCGCCTTGCTGATGTCCTTCTCTGCCATAACTTTGCAGATAGATTCAGTGATCTCAAATATCAAATCCTCGCGGAAGTACAGCTTTCTGCCTTCGTCATCTGACATGAGTTTTTCTACGAATGTCTTTGCCATATTATGGACCCCATCTTTCATCTGTTATTCTAACAATGAAATATGTTCGTTCATTATCTCTTCTGCGCGTTCGATCTGTCTTGTAGGCGTGGTGCCTGTTTCCTTGTTGAACCCATGTGTGAGTAACCACGCCTTGCCCAACTGAAAGCAAAGTACACGAACTTTCGGGTGAACCTTGAACTCATATATTTTACCACGCAACTTCCGAAATCTTTCCGTATTGTTGATCTTCCCAACATGTGCCATTGTCGTGAAGGATTTTGCCAGCTTTGCCCAGTCTGGCTTTTCCAAACGTTCAATATATTCCATGGCAGGTCTCTTGCCATTCTCGCGGTGAGCATATGCCACAATAGCACAAGGCCCCTTGACCAAGGGGTCATTTTCATAATCTATTATAACTCTATTCGTCATCCTGCCGATGATAGTTTAATCATAACTTAACTTTTTGTCCAAGTCAATCTATAAAAATGAAAAAAAACTATTCTGAATCCCTAAATTACTGCAAAACTTGGCAAAAGTCGCACATATAGTAATTTAAACCTGTGAATCTACTACATATAGGTATTTTTCAACTCATAGATTTGTGAAAAATTTTACAAAAATCTGTGATATTCTCACTTGTAAGAATCAATATTAAGCTGAATTTAGTTTGTTATAACTTACTTACGGATAGACCTTGCAAGACAAACGGTAGGTAT
Source organism: Planctomycetota bacterium (assembly GCA_023128595.1). Taxonomy (GTDB): domain Bacteria; phylum Planctomycetota; class Phycisphaerae; order Sedimentisphaerales; family Anaerobacaceae; genus DAOVRL01. The sequence goes on from JAGMDR010000226.1 coordinate 2,288, forward strand.
ATTGTATCGTCGACCGCGCGAAAATTGCAGGAAAAGTCTGCTTCTTGTCTGTTTTGGCCAGTTCCGAGCCATATGTCATCTTTATTATTAGGGACTATCAAAACAGGAATATTTGTGCCAAGCTGCTGGAAAAGCTGCGTATTATGGGATACAATCGCGGGATGGATATATCAATAGTTGTGCCGGCATTTGAAGAGGGTAAAAAGATTGCCCGGGACGTTGAGGCGGCAGCAGCGTTTCTGGCAGGTAACGGCTTTGCAGGCGAGATAATAATCGTCGATGACGGCAGCAAAGACAATAGCTCGGAAGTTGCGGAGGGTGTTAAAGTTCCCTCAGAGGTAACACGGAAGGTAATTCGCTATGAGCCGCACCGAGGTAAAGGTTACGCTGTCCGCACGGGTATGAAGGAATCGAGCGGTGAGTATGTGATGTTTGCGGACAGCGGGTTATGTGTGCCGTACGAAGAGGTTCTGTGCGGGCTTGAGCTGCTCAAAACCGATACTTGTGATATAGCCCACGGGTCGAGAAAAACGCGGGGCTGCCATATCGAAAAGGCCCAGAGCTTGTACCGGCGAATCTGCTCCAAGATGTTTCACTGGTTCGTGATTCACGATATGAAAATCCCCGCCGAATTCACCGACACACAGTGCGGATTCAAGATGTACAAAGGCGACGTCGCACGACACTTGTACGGCGAATGCATTACCGACGGATTTACGTTCGATATAGAAATCATAATGCGGGCCCAAAAAGAAGGTTACCGCATTAAGGAGTTCCCCATCGACTGGACGTGCGACCGTGACAGCCGGCTCTCGCCGACGCGCAGCTCTTTGCGTGTCTTCTCTGAGCTGCTGGCTATAAGGCGGGCCCTTTCCGGTAAATAAACTCCCTTGGCCCACACCGTCAATTATGGTAATTACTCAACTTGACTGACTTGTTAGACTGTCATGCTGAGCGCAGCGAAGCATCTGCATGGAGATTGCACAATGGCAAGACTAAGAGTTACCATCGTTTTACTGGCTATCCTTTCCGCACCGTCACCGGCCCTCGAGTTCTTCATCGCCCCGGAGGGCGATGACGCCAACCCCGGCACAAAGGAAAAACCCTTCGCTACCCTGACGCGCGCGCGCGATGCTGCACGCCAGGCCAAGGAACCGGTCACCGTCTATCTTCGCGGCGGCACTTACTATCTGGATAAGCCGCTCGTATTCACCGCCGAAGACTCCGGCTTCCGCAATGCCCCGCTTGCCTTTGCCACCTGGCAGGACGAAAAGCCCGTCCTAAGCGGAGGCGCGAAGCTGAAGCTGAAATGGAAGCCTCACCGCGACCGAATCCTCCAGGCAGAAGTTCCCGCCAGCCTCGCCTTCACCCAACTCTTCGTCAACGGCCAACGCCAACACCTGGCCCGCTATCCCAACTTCGATCCCGACGTGCGAATCTTTAACGGTTACGCAAAGGATGCCTTCAGCCCCGAACGAGCCCGGCGATGGGCCGACCCGCGCGGCGGCTTCATCCACGCGATGCACCGATCCATGTGGGGCGATTTCCATTACGTCATCACAGACAAGAACTCGGATGGCAGCGTCACCTACCAAGGCGGCTGGCAGAACAACCGCCGAATGGGTATGCACTCGCAGTATCGATTCGTGGAGAACATCTTCGAGGAACTCGATGCGCCGGGCGAATGGTTCCTCAACACCCAAACACACACTCTCTACTTCTACCCGGCGGCCGGACTCGACCTGGGCGGCGCCGCCATCGAGGTCGTGCGACTGCGCCACCTCGTGGAGTTTCGAGGCACGGCCAAGAAACCCGTCCGCTTTGTCACGCTCCGGGGCCTGACCTTCCGCCATACCGCCCGCACGTTCATGGATAACAAAGAACCCCTGCTGCGCAGCGACTGGACGACATATCGCGGCGGCGCCGTGTTCATCAACGGCGCCGAAGACTGCCTCGTACTCGATTGCGAATTCGACCAGCTCGGCGGCAACACCATCTTCGTCAACAACTACAACCGGCGCATCACCATCCGCAACTGCCACATCCACGACAGCGGAGCAAACGGCATCGCCTTCGTCGGCGACCCCAACGCCGTCCACAATCCTCTTTTCGAATACGGCCAGCGACAGAACCTCAGTGACATCGAGAAAACGCCCGGACCGAAATCGCCTAACTACCCCGCAGACTGTCTCGTCGAAGACTGCCTCATATACAGGACAGGGCGTATCGAGAAGCAGACCGCCCCCGTGCAGATTGCGATGGCCAGGCGAATCACCGTCAGGCAATGCTCCATCTACGACGTGCCGAGGGCGGGCATCAACATCGGCGACGGCTGCTGGGGAGGACACGTCATCGAATTTTGCGACGTCTTCGATACCGTCAAGGAAACAGACGACCACGGTTCATTCAACTCGTGGGGCCGAGACCGCTTCTGGGGCCTGAGGGACATCGACCTGAACACCATCACCCTGGGTGAGCACCGAAACCTGCCATTGCTCGACGCCGTCGAGCCGACTGTCCTGCGAAACAACCGCTGGCGCTGTGACCATGGATGGGACATCGACCTCGACGATGGCTCCTCGAACTATCGCATTTATAACAACTTATGCCTGCACGGCGGAATCAAGAACCGCGAGGGTTTCTACCGCGTAGTGGAAAACAACATCATGGTGGGCAACTCGTTCCACCCGCACGTCTGGTACCGCAACAGCCAGGATATCTTTCGCCGCAATATCGTTTTCACGCCATATAGACCCATTCGCGTGAACAAACCCTGGGGAAAACAGTGCGACTTCAATCTTCTGCACAAGCTCGAACAAGCCGAAGCGACACCGGCGGCCGTCCTGCAGAACGCCAGCGCCCGAGACAAGCATTCGATCGAGGCCGATGCACTGTTTGTCGACCACGAGCGCGGTGACTATCGGATCGGCGATGGCTCGCCGGCGCTCGAATTAGGGTTTAGGAACTTCCCGATGGATCAGTTCGGCGTACAGAAGCCCTCGCTGAAGGCACTTGCGCGAACACCGCAGTTGCCCTCCGATACCTACACTGAGCCCGAACCGGTCGCCCGCAAACAAAGGAAAAACCGCATTACCATAAAGCTCCCGGCGCCGGAATAACGGCCAAATCAGAGCAGCTCTCCTTCTTCCCAGGGACCAAAGTGCAGAATCTTCTCTTTCTGCCCCTCTTCGTCTTGCTCTTGCAGTATGACCAAAGCCAGCACATCCGGACGGCGCCGGCAGTATTGCTTGATTTCCTCCGGGGCCATCACCATAAACGCGGTTGAAAGCCCATCTCCGGTCGCTGCATCCGGCGCAGACAACCAGGCTGCACGCTTGGTCTTGACCGGCCGGCCTGTCCGGGGATCGATGATGTGCCGGCCCTTTTGCAGCCCCGAGCCGCTCAGCGCCCGAGCCTGCAGTGACAGTCTGGCAAGAGTCGTTTTGTCTTTGCCGGGATGGCTCAAACTCACCGGCCAGCCCTTCGTATTCGCCGGCGCATCGAGGGCAAACACCGAACTATAGCCGCCGTGAATAAGCGCCACGTCAATACTCCACTCCCGCAGCAATTTGGCCATCTGGTCAACTGCGTACCCCTTGCCCACGCCGCCAAGGTCAATCTGCACGCCCTCGGCCAGCACCTCGACCGTATGATCTTCTTCGTTCAATTGCAGCAGATCTGTCCCCGTGCGCTCACGGGCAAGATTCAACTGCTCGGCCGTAGGCGTGCGCGGCTTTCCATTATCGCTGCGCCAGCACTCCAGCAGCGAGCCAATCGTGATATCAAAAGCCCCTTTGGTCTCGTCGCAAACTCGCCGGCTAACCTGCAGACACTCGAAGGCGCCCGGCCCAAGCACCAAAGGCCGACCAACAGCAAGATTGTTGATCTGTGAGATGTCACTGTTCTCGACAAAGCGGCTAAGCTCCCCCTCAAGCCGGTCAACCTCATCGAAAGCGGCAATAGCGGCCTGCTGCGCATAGCGCTCGTCCTCGTGTACAACGATAACCTCGAAGGTGGTGGCCATCGCCTCGTGCGAAAAACGTTTCATCCCGCCGATTGCGGCACAATCGCTCTCGATGTAGGCAGTTTCTGGCTTCGACTTGGTCACTTCTCAGATGCTTTTTTGATTAACTCATTTGGGTCCGGCACTTTCTTTCTTTGGCGGGCCTCCCACAGGTCCTTTCTTACAAAACCCAACAGTTGGACTTTGGGCCGCAACCACATGTAATAATAAGGCCCGTCAAACATGCGCAAGTACATCTGTCGCTGCTCGAAAGGAATCGATGTGTCATAGAATCTATTCGTCAAGTCTGCCTCAACCGCGGGCGAGGCGATTATCACCGGTGCCGGCAGTGCATCCTTATCCACCTTATTCCACCAGCCAACGCTCGAATATGAACGCAAATACCAGGGCAAAGGCCAGTAGTCATCGTCCGGACATATAACCTGAATCGGCATATTGTGACCGTCTTCGTGCACGCCCGCGTACTCTTCCACGCACTTGACGATTTCAAAGACCTCCGTCGTCGGATGAGCATAAACGTAAGGATTCCGACTGTCCGCGTAGTAAACGTAATTGCCGATGTAAGCCTGCCACAGCAGCAGGACAGAGGCATCAAAGAACAAAAAGAGAATTATAAGACGCGGCAAAACGTTCGGCACCAGCCTTACTAACACCACCGCGCCCACGCCCGCCAACAAAATCATTCCGTGCAGAAATCCTAACATACACCACGGCGTCTTGTACCGGATCACCGAATACAAAGTGACCATAGCAAGAGTGTAAAAGGCAATGAAACGCAGCAAATCAATATTAACGGCGGGCAGACCTTTCTTCGTCAGCACGGCTATGATGCCCACCACGGCCGGCAGGACTATGATAGCCTCACTCCAGACGGGCCCGCCGGCGTATCGCGAATATATGAGCATCTTGAGGTAATAATACCACGGATGCTCGTGCACCTGATTGTTGCCCGCCCGGTCGAAATAGGTCGCGTATGTTCGACAAGAATCCAGAATCCCCCCGGGATTGGCAAGAAATGATGAGTGGAGCAACGCTGAGACTACCGCAGCGCCCGCAACCAGCGCAATAAAATGCGACGGCTTTACCGCCCTGATGGCCTGGCCAAAGCCAAAGCCGTTTTCTCGCCGCCGTATGTACAACGTAAGCCAAAGGGCCGGCAGCATCGAGCCGAACGCGATGATGCACGTCTCTTTCGTCGCGTGCATAAGACCAAGGCATATCCCGGTCAGCAGGGCCCGGATAATGCTCCTTCGCTGAGTATAGCGGTAGCCGAACGCAATCGCGCCAAAGGTGAAACAGACTAAAAGCATCTCCTGGATGTAATATCGGCTGTAGAAAACCATAGCCGGGGAGATTGCCGTAAGTACCGCCGCATAAACGGCCGCGTGCCGACCCACCCCGTCAACCATCAGCAGCACCAGCAAAACCAGCAGCACGCCGAAAAACACCGGCACAATCCGCACCGTAAACTCCGTTACTGCCGTGTACGTCGCCGCCGAGCACAGCCGCGCCGGGATCAAAGTCAGGTAGTTAAGCGTCGGACCGTGATATTCATGAGGATTGTAGGTATAGCCCCTCCCCTCCAACATATCTCCGAATTTGTCGGCGTGAACCGCCTCGTCGCCGTGCATCGGGCGCAGCGCCAACCGGGGCAGACGCAGCGCCACTGCAACAACTGTCGCGGCCAATATCAGCACGCAACATTTTACAGAGCGTCTCATTCTGCAGGTTTGCCGTAAACCTCCACTTCAATATAGTGGTTCAAGTCGTTGCTCGTGTTACCCTTGCTGTAAAGCCGGACATACCGGGCCTTGGCGCCCTTGGCATCGATGAGCTTGCCCTCGTTCGTCTCGGTATAGTGCATGTTCTTGCCGACACCCTGACCGGCGGAGTTGTCGATGTCATTGTTGAATATCGTCCTGACGTTCGTTATGAAGTCAGGATCGTCGGCCACCTGCGCCACCACGTCATAATAAACGCGGGCCTGCTTATGGTAATGCCAGATCAGAACGGCGTATATATTATGCGCGGCCTCAAGGTCAATAGTGATATCCTGCTGGAACGGACCCAACTCGACGTAGCTGCCGTCGGCGGCCTCTTTATCACCGTCGGTGATCATTTCGATTTCACCGATAATCGGCTCTTCGTCACTGCTCGAAACCGGCTTATTGAGCGCAACGTTCGTCGTTCCAACGGGCGCCGGAAACGGAGGACGAGGCTTGCCTAAGGGTTTTTCAAGGTTTTCCACCCGCGTATCCTGCGGAGTACCTACGAACATCGGCTTGGGCAGCTCAAGGTCAATCGCCACCAAACCTTCTGCCGGCGCCTTAACCTCTTTTGGCGCCTCCTTCGGTGCCTCTTTAGGCGCCTCTTTAGGTTGCTCTTTAAGCGTCTCAGCAGGGGCCTTTGGAGTCTCTTCGCGAACGGGCTCCTCCGATTTCTTACACGAGCCGACAAAGCACAAGGACACCACAAACACCACCAGCACACAAATCTTCACACTTGAGTTGAAACCATATCTTATCATTTCCTTTTAACCTCAAAAATCCACAATTCTCTGTAACTAACGAAACTGCCGATACGCAGCAAACTTGCCGCATACCGAACTAAGCCAACGCCGGCATTTTATTCAGTCTATGCCGGATTGTCAAGCTCCCGGAACGTTATTTTTTTGCACCTGGCTGCTGCAAATCCATACTCTATATTGCGCGGCGGACCATTGCGTTTCAGGAAATATGCCCCACCGGCCACAAAAAAAGCAGGGACCCGGTATTCTTTCCCGAATCCCCGCCTCACTAACAAATCAATGAAGATAAAGCAAAATCACACGCCTTCAGGCGATTATTCGCTCTTTTCTTCGCTTGGCGCCTCAGCCGCCGGTGCCGGTGCCGCTGCCATCGAGAGCACGTTTGACTCAAGCCCCGCCTTGGCAAGGACATAATACAACACAGCGCCTACAATAAACGCCGCCAGCGGCGCCGCCGGAATATCCGCAATTCCGACTAATGGTGCCATTCCAACGGCAAAGCCAGCAACCCACGATATCCACCCGGCAAGGTTCCAACCGGCACGAGGACCGGCCCACTTCTTGCCCGCCATAAGGTAATCAACCATCATAGCACCGCAAACCGGACCAAACGAAGCCCCGATAACCGTGAAAACACCCATCACGTCACCCGCCCAGCCCGTCACGGCAAGCAGAATACTAACAGCAGTTCCCGCGCCGACTGAAATGAAAGGATTCACCTTCGGCAGAGTCGTCTTGAAACTATTCACTGCTATAAACGACGAGAAGCACGCCGGCGGCAAGGCGGCAATGGCCAGAAGCAAACCCATCGTCTTGCCGGCGCCCTCCGAGCCCATAACGGCACCCATAAAACTTGGAGTTGCTGTGTCAAGACCTGCCCCGAGGCCTTTACCGAAAGCTCCGGCTGCGATCAGAATCGCCGCTCCGCCTGCAACCACAGTGGCCAAAGCGATGCCTACCAGGCCGCCCATACTCACATCTTTCTCGTCCTTGTTGTTCATCCCGAAGTCAACACCCGCTGCTCCGGCCGTCGCAAAGAAGCCCACGATATACGTGATACACAGAGCTATCACGCCGAACAAACTCAGCCCAACAGCCTCACTACCCTCGGCCGCACCGGCTGCAACTAATACATCCGCGTCAAAGTCACCTATGCCACCAATAGTCTTGCCCATCATTATCAGCAAAATCGCTAACGGAATCAGAGGAAGAAAAGTAGCTACCTTCGCAACGTACTGGATGCCTTTCAAGCCGATGAACGCTGCCCCGGCCGCCCAGACTACTGCAATGACTTTCTGCGCCGCCAGGCTGCCACCGAAAAGCGGCGCCAACGCCTGCGACGAAAAATACGCATTGACACCCAGCCAGCCGAATTGCAGTACGCCCATCAGAAAACCAGGCATCAAAAAACCGCCTTGAACGCCGTACGTCGAGGTCCCAACCACATAAAGCGGCAGACCCGTCTTCATCCCGAAAAGGCCGGGAACAAGATAGAACAGAAAGTGGCACAGCAGCGCAGCAAGAATCAGCCCAAGAAGGGCCACCCAAATACCCTGGCCCAGCACACCGCCCGGTGCATCCGATCCACCACTGGCCATCTTGTTCCAAAAGACAAACCAGAGGAAAATGCCGGCGTAAGTCGGCGCCGTGTTCTTGTACCACGGGGCCCGGTTTTCCGCCGGATTCGGCTTGGCCATACTTACATAATCTGGCAGTACTCCATTACTCATAATTCGTTCTCCTAACTAAAGTATCTCGATTATGTTCCACCGGCACCACCGCCGGATATTGGCGTAATATAACATCTTTGCCCCGAAACCACCAGTTTTTTTGATGCCTTCCGGGAAATTTGTCAACGCCCCAAATCGGGCTAATCCGTCTGCGGAATCGCAATCCGCTTGCCGTCGTTCATTGCCGATTCGTGGGCGCAGATCCCCGCCATCGTCCAGTTTGCCGCCTTTGCCGCATCGACCGCCGACTCCCGCCCCTCGACAATCGCACGGACAAATTCGTGTGTCAAATGCGGATGGGACCCGCCGTGCCCGCTGCCCTGAATGAAGGACGTATGCTCGTGCTCTTCGTCATAAACCCCGTGCCCCGTAAAAGGCGAGATCTCCTTCGGCAGCAGCTTTCCGTAATCGGGCACCTCCACCCTCTCGGCGTCCTCATATCCGGAATAGATCACCGGGCCTTCACCGGCCGTCTGCTCCCACTCGAACGAGAGCTTCGTCCCATAGACGTCAAAGCTCTCTCTGTACTGCCTGATGGTATTGAAAAGCGACCTGGTTACCTCGCACACAAGCTCGGAATCGGCCAACTTGATAATCGCCGTCTCAATCGCGTATGGCGCCCCGTATTTCTCGATATAATCTTCCTGAATCCGCCCCGACCCGTGGCAGACCACCGATTCGGCCCGAGCCTTCGCAAGCCACAGCAAAGGACTGATCGCATGCGTCGCATAGTGCATCGGCGGAAAGCCGTACCAGTACTCCGGCCAGCCGGGCAACCCCATATTCTGCTGATGCGAGCCCCGCAAAAACTGTATCTTACCTAACTTACCTGATTCGACAAGCTCCTTCGCATAAAGAAACTCACGCGAATACACCGCCGTCTCCATCATCATATACACCTTGCCCGACGCTTTTCTCGCCTTGGCAAGGGCAACGCAGTCCTCCGTCGTCGTCGCCATCGGGACCGTGCACGCGGTATGCTTGCCCGCCTTGAGAGATGCCAGGCTCATCCGGGCGTGGTCGGCTATCGGCGAGACAACGTGGATCGCGTCCACCTCGTCGATACTCAAAAGGTCCTCGAACTTGGTGAAGCGCCTCTCGATTGCAAACTGGTCGCCTATTTCGTTGAGGTGCTCTTCGTTCCTCTGGCAAATCGCGTAACACTCGGCATCGGGGTGTCTTTGATAAATCGGAATGAACTCCGCTCCGAATCCAAGCCCCACTATAGCTACTTTTACCTTCTGCATCTGCTCCGGCTCCTTTCCGGCCCGCTTCACAGGGCCTGATTCGCATTAACATTGAACTCTTGCAAAATTGCAGGTTAGGC
>JAGMDR010000227.1 GCA_023128595.1 Planctomycetota bacterium
AATTCACAAGGAACCTTTAAAAAAATGGGGCACATCCGGGAAATGGGTAGGTGTATGAGCGTGTCGCACGACCGAGAAAAATCGTTCGGGGCCCCAGAGGTCCAAATTACCCCCCTGGTTGCCCTAATTTGGCCCTCTGCCCAAACGATTTTTCTCTCCAGAGGACTCCAAGGCCCTGACCTGCAACGGCCACCTACTCATTAACCGGATGAAGCGTATTTCTTCAACTTTTGCCCTTAGGATACCAGTTCTGTCTGAGAAAGCAAGGTAGTGGATTTTTCGGCGCAGCACACGCAATGTTCCATACAGCTACACTCATCTCCAGGCCACCGCGACCTGCGACAGCCGGGAGGCGGTTTGTTGGACAGACCCATAGCCGGAGCCCTGAACGGGTGACGGTCGTTCCGGAGCGAGGTGATGACCAGAACCAAGTGAGGCAAGTCAAGAGTGTAAGACTATCTTCTCAGTATGATAGCTCATATCGTCAAGATTCAGAATCACGACCTGAGCGGAGTTTGTAAGTGAGTCAGTCGATTCGCCCGGATTTATGACCAAGGTCTTCCCAACTTGTACCGTATCCGGAAAGTGACTGTAACATTCTCTACGGCGATAAGCTCTATGTCTGTTCCACCAATAGGGCGGTAATCTCCTGCTACGAGGCCGGAACCGGCAAACCACACTTCACAAAACAGTCCCTCGATGCCGTAGGAGAAATCTACGCCTCACCCGTAGGCGCTGCGGGGCGAGTCTATTTCGTGGGCCGAGCCGGAACCACCCAGGTAATCAAAAACTCCGGAGAATTCGAAATCCTCGCCACCAACAAGCTCGACGACAAGTTCGACGCCTCTCCCGCTATTGTCGGCGACGAGTTGTTCCTAAAGGGCAAAGAACACATCTACTGTATCGCCCAGCTATAAGAGAATAGGAATCTTACGCCGTGACGCTGCGTATGACCCCTGAAAAGAACTGTACTATGTCTATTACAGCTTATTTGAGAACTCATTGAGCAGATTGGCTACGCCCTGGAGTATTTCCTTTTTAGGCATTGGTAATTTCAGATGGCGCCGGCCGGTAGCTTTGTCCGTTTCAATTTTCAATCCGGGAAGTGCTTTCGAGCCCGGTTTCTGCGGCTGATCCTTCCCCTCAAGCAGCGCCCGGCCAAGTTTATCAAGGAATGATAAACCTGTTGAGATAAGATCATCCCACCCCTGCTGCTGCACCGTTTCAGTACTATCGGCCCTTTTTGCCTTAGCCGGGATTTCTTGTTCTGTGCCATCACCATCTCCTCCGGCCTTGGCTTGTTGGGGCATCGGGTCAGGAATAGTGCTTGTAGCCTTGTCAACGGAATCCATAAAGCGTTTTAGCCTTGTTCCACCCAAGAAAACTTCGTCGTTGCCTTTGTCAAGAACACCTGAGAAAAGCGATTGCTTAAATGACAGCAGCGAAAGCATTCCGTGCTCGATTGTGCCCTGAGCAACAAAGTTTACTACCCGCACCGGGCGATGCTGGCCCAGGCGATGAATTCGTCCAATACGCTGTTCGAGCACCGCCGGGTTCCATGGCAGATCCATATTTATAACCGCTGAGGCATTTTGCAGATTCAGTCCCACGCCGCCCGCATCTGTGGAGAGGAACACCCGGCAGTCAGGGTCATTTTTGAATTGTCTTATCAGATATTTCCTTTTGGGCCCTGGAATTCTGCCGTGAAACAGCACATAGTTCCGTTTGAATGATTCAAGACGGTCCAGAAGTATTTCATGCGTTCCCAGCCACTGGCTGAATACCACTGCCTTTGTGTCTGCCCGCTCAAAAATTTCTTCAAGCACCACCATCAGCTCATCGGCTTTAACACCGTAGTCCGTCTCTTTATCAAGAAGATAGGTGCTGTTGCAGCTCATACGCATATTCTGCAGGGCAATCATAAGGATTCTCTGATCGGTTTCAGACAGGAAGCCGAACCGTCTCCATTTGGCGACGATACGCGCGACAGTTTCCCGATTTTCCTCGTGATGCTTCATCTGCTCATTAGTCATTGGAACGAAATAGTTCTTTTCCATACGTTCCGGCAGCTCCTTCAATACCTCTTTTTTGGTGCGTCGAACAAGGATCGACTCCAATGACTTCGCAATTCTTGAAAGGTTGTGATACCCTATCACTTTGCCGGCTTCGTCCAGATGTTGATGCTCGGCAACGAAACGGAACCTCGGCCCCAGGCCGAAGCGGTCGATAAACTCAACTATGGAGTGCAATTCTTCCAGCCGATTCTCCAAAGGTGTTCCGGTGAGCACAAGAGCATACTTGGAATCAAGCTTCTTTACGCTTTGTGCTCTTCGAGTTTTCCAGTTTTTGATTCGCTGGGCCTCGTCAAGGATAATCATTTCCGGCGCCCAATTGCGGATAAGTTCAAGGTCACGGTGGATAACGTCATAATTGGTGATTTTATAAAGCGACTCAGAAGCGTAAAGCCTGGCCCGTTTTGCGATGAGTCCTTCCACAACCTCGACTGAACGGTTACAGAATTTTTCAATTTCCTCTTTCCATTGATGCTTCAACGAAGTTGGACAGATAATCAGCACGCGCTCAAGACCCACCGTGCGAGCTAACATCTCAACCACCGCAATTGCCTCAATAGTCTTGCCAAGCCCCATATCATCGGCAATCAGGCTCCGTCCCGCTTTGGCAGCAAACAATGCTCCTTCACGCTGATATGAATATAACGGGATATTTAACAGCTTCCTCAAAGCTGCACTGTCGGCGTCACTCGGGAAGGCCTTTTCAATTCGTTTCTTTAGATGAGCCTGGTCCCTAACCTGGGCAATAAACTCTATCGCATCCTCGTAACAGCGCAAATCATGCTCGAACGCCCCGGCTTTTCTTATAAACGCATCAAATTGCGCGTATGCCTGTGCCTTCAAGATTCCGTAGTCATCGAAGTAGCGCCAGGCAAGCTCCAGCAGCGATTCCGGGCACTCGGTTCCGGCACTGAACATCACCTCTCGCTTGGCGCCATAACGCAAATAGACTTCAGAATAGCTGCGCTCGAAGCCTTCTGCAAAAGCCTTCTTGCCTCCTCGTTTTCGCTGTAGCTTGGCAAGTGCAAATTCGACATGCTTGCAGGTCCCGAGCGTATTAACCGCAAAATCCGGGCACGAACAGTAATTATCGCCGATTCTCTGTCCCCGGATTGCGACGCGATATTCACCGCCGGTCTCCGGGTTTGTTACAATAAATTCAGAGAAAATCGGCTCATCGCCGGTATTCTTGAGTCGAAAATTCTGCTTTTGGGCGAACTGTTTCCGTAAAGCAATCTGCCATTGTTCTAATGGCATATCTTCGGGCTTGCGCAGACGTGAAATCCTTGTGATTCTACGACCCTTTGCTGGTTTCCTTCTGGTTTTGCGTTTGGCCATATATCAAACCCTCATCATAAAACCTGTAACGTTGCTGTATACTTGCGATTCACAATCACCTGTATGAGACGCATCTTAAGCATTGTTATTAAGACACGCAAAGCTGATTCGTATTTGGTTATAGTCTATTTCACCATTGAGTAAATCAAAGATCGATTTCATTCGTCCATCTCCGACCTGCTGCATGGCCTCGACGATACGCCCGAAGGTCTGCTCATCCACCCACGGATACGGGTCGGTGATTTTCTCCCGTCCAATGTATTCAACCAGGTATTGCGCTGTAGTCGATTCCGCTCGGTCAACAGATTCTGCAACTTCTTTGATAGAAATCCTTTGCTCGAACAAGTCAAAGGCAACTTGTCTTGCTTTGCTTACCTTTGATCGCGTTTTTGGCTTGTTTACTTGCAGTTGGGCAGAAACTGTTCGAGTATATGCTCCAACATCCATCTCAAGTGAATTTGCCAAACAGTAATCTTTAATAACGGCAAGGACGGCTTGGCCGTATTGCTCACATTTCTTCTCCCCCACCCCCTTGACCTGGAGAAAGCCCTCCGGTGTGGAAGGCCTTCGCCTCGCCATATCCCTCAGTGCTGCGTCACCGAAGACAATATAAGCCGGAATTTTTCTTTTGCGTGCAATAGCCGCCCGCAATTTTCGCAAGGCTTCGAATAGTCCCCTGTCAACACCGTCCCACGAATCCACAGTGACCTTGGAGACTTTGACCGGTTTTTGCACAGGCCTTAGCAGACGGGGCGTTTCTTTTCCTTTGAGGACTTGCCATCCTTTTGCGGTAACATTCAGAACATTGTACTCGCCCATCTTTTCAATGTAGTCCTGCCCCACAAGCTGCTCAATCCAGTTGTGCACGGTATCCTTCGAATAATCGCTCAGCAGGGCGTAAGTGCTCAGCTCATCGTGCTTGTTTTCTATTATTCGTTTCTCACGCGAGCCGGCCAGCACCAAAGCGGTATAGTTGCCGCCGAACCGCTCATCGAGACGGACAATACACGACAGGATTTTCTGGCCGGTTGCCAACGCATCATCTACTCGACTGAGCTCGCCGAGACATACATCGCAGGCTTCGCAGTCGGTTTTCTCAAGGTCTTGGCCGAAATACCGGAGAATTGCCTTGTGCCTGCACACTCCGCCGGTGCAGTAGCTGTACATCCTGCTGAGCTTGGTCATGGCAATCTCTTGGGCTTCCGGCTCCATATCGCGCATCAGATATGTCCATGTCCCATAGTCACCGCCCGAATAGAACAGACAACACTCAGCTTCAAGCCCGTCGCGACCCGCCCGCCCGCTTTCCTGCTGATAGTGTTCGAGCGATTTGGGCATGCCGGTATGAATAACGTAGCGCACGTTCGATTTGTCGATACCCATCCCGAACGCAATGGTTGCCACAATGGTCTCGACCTTTTCGTTGATAAACAAATCCTGGTTTCTCTTGCGGTCCGCGTCCGCCATGCCGGCGTGGTATGGCACAACACTGTAGCGGCACCCGGCTAATTGAGCGCACAGACTATCAACGTCTTTACGCCGGATGCAATAGATGATACCGGATTCTCCTTTGTGCCGATCAAGTACGGCACAAACCTGCTTGATTCTATTGTCTCGCTGCCGAACTTTATAGACCAGGTTCGCCCTGTCAAACGAGCCGATCAGCATCACCGGCTTTTCAAGGTGCAGTTGCTCGGCGATGTCGCTGCGGACCTGATCGGTAGCGGTAGCGGTGTAAGCGCCGATCGTGATATCGGGAAAAATCTTCTTCAACGATCCCAGTTGGCGATACTCCGGCCGAAAATCGTGCCCCCACATACTGACACAGTGGGCCTCGTCAATGGCCACAAAGGATAGTTTGACCTTTCGCAGAACTTCAAGAAATCTCCCTGAGACAAGCCGTTCGGGAGCCAGGTAGAGGAGTTTAAGCTTCTTGTTGTGTATCTGAGTAAAGACGCTTCTTTGCTCGTCGAATGAGAGCGAGCTGTCAATACGCCCGGCCGGCACGCCGTATTCGCTCAAGGCGTCAACCTGGTCCTTCATCAACGAAATCAACGGCGAGACCACTACGGCCAGGCCCGGCTCAGTCACAGCGGGCGCTTGAAAGCAGAGCGATTTACCGCCTCCGGTTGGCAGAACAACAATCGAATCCTGCCGGCGACTGATACACTCCATAGCCTGTTTCTGCAACGGCAGAAAATCGCCGTAACCCCAATACCTCGCCAGTGCTTCTCGAATATTCTCAGTCATAGCAAGACTTTTTCAAAATTGCAGGTTAGGCCTAACCTGCAATCATACTCCAACGCGCCCCTGGCACAAGACCGTAAATGCCACACTCTGTGCTGCGGGTGTGGCTAATCTCTCTGGCACAACATAATATCCTTTTGGCCAAAGGATTGCGCCGTGCGTCATTGCGAGGCC
>JAGMDR010000228.1 GCA_023128595.1 Planctomycetota bacterium
CTACTATAGCCGTGAGAAATGCGGGTTAGCAGCCGTTTGTCTTCGGTCTGTCCTGTCCGCACGGCGATACTTGTGGACGATGGCATCGCCTACTGGGGTGCGGGACTGCTTTCCGGGGCCCAGACCGGACTCAGACGCTACGTCATCGCCGCCGACGCTGAGACCGGAATAGTCCTGTGGAGCCAAGCGGCTCCCAAACCCCTGCAGGGCTACCCGCTTGCTTCCGCCGAGAACCTTTATATGCCCGCCGGCAAAAACACTCCCGTTTCTTTTCGTAAGTCCGACGGCCTTTATCTTGGCGCGTTCGGCGCAGCCAATTCACGTCAAGGCGGTGCCTACGCCGTTCTGAGCTACGATAACAAGCTCTATTTCGGCCCCCATTACAGTGGCGAGGGAAGCTATATCGGCAAATACGACGCCGGAAGTAGGGCCGAGGAAGCCGTCGCTTGGGGCCCTGGCAACCACCTGGTGGTCACACCATCCCATGCGTACTACTCCTCGGATACGACCATCAGCAAGATCTACCGAAGCACAAAGCAGGTTGCCTGGAGCCTCCCCTGCGACTACCCATACGAGCTTATCCTGGCCAAAGACCTGCTCTTTGCCGGCGGAGAAAACGAGGTCGGCGCGCTTGGCATATCCAACGGCAGCATCCTGTGGACTGCGCCGGTCAAGGGCAGGATCCGCAGCCTGGCGGTCGCCGATTCGCGCCTCTTCGTAAGCACCAACCGGGGCACCATACACTGCTTCAGGGCCGCAACAGCCACTGACACTAACAACTCGGCCGAAGATCCGCCCGCCTTTGCCACAGCGGTCGGCTCCGGCGCGGCGGCAAAGGGTGGACGCTGCGGTGACTACAACGCCCTCAAGGCCACACGTCAATGCGTCCCTGTACCCGGTGCCGGCAAAGGCGCCAATTGGAACGCGGACCATCCGCACTTTGTCTCAGCGCAGAAGTGATTGGTAAGGGTATGTCTGGTGTGACTATCTCTTTAATCTGCGAGCCAGCAACTGGTAAGCATCTTCAAATCACTCGAATTGACTTGACCATCCTCTCCCGCAAGGTCGGCCCCGCCGCAATCACCGCAGCCGCTTTGTAGCCACCGCTGCGCGAATATCACAAAGTCTGTCCAATCGATGTATCCGTCCGAATCCAGATCACAAGGGCTCTTGGTCCTGAAGCAATGAATAGCTCCCTTGTCCGTGCTGATGTACAACCCCTCGTTGGCAACTGCCAGACTACGGACCCTTCCCTCGACCGGCGCAGTCCATAATACGCTCCCGTCGCCCGTACTGATGGCTGCCACCTCGTCATCGCCTCCGGCAAAAAGCGTATCGCCTGCCAGAATCAGTTCATAAGGGTGTGAGCTTGGAACACTCCAGATCGCCTGCTTGTCACTGCGCCTTATCTTGGTGATTTCGGCATCTGACGAATAGTACGAATAACTGGCAGTAACAACAAGATGATTGCCCGTCGCCCAGGCAACGCTCTCGGAGGCTCCCGTACTTGCATCGTACTTTCCGATATAGCTCCCCCAGCTACTGTAATGAGGTCCATAGAATAGCTTGTTGTCGTTGCTCAGCAGGGCATAGACTCCGCCTTGTCTGCCGCTCGATCCTATTGAGCCCAAGTGCGTTCCGTTCGACCGGCGATAGTAAGTTGGAGTACTTTTGCCCGCCGGCATATACACGTTATTTGACGAAACTAACGGATAACCCTGTACCGGTTTGGGCGGAGTCTTTTTCCAGATATCGTTGCCGGTCTCCGCCCCACATGCGCAGATGTATCGATTCAGGCCGGTCTGCGAACCGGAAAAGAGTCCTGCTCCCCAATAAACCACTCCGCCGTCAACCGCGACCCCTGTCCTCACAGGGCTAACCGAAACCATCCGTCCGTTGGCAAACATCAACTCGTCACTTGACGTCGCTCTATTCTTCCACACATAAGACCCGTTATCAGCGTTCAGGCAATAGATCCAGCCGTCGTCGCTGCCAAAATATACTTTGCCTTCATATACGGTCGGTGCAAAGCGAACCGGACCGCCCGTAAAGAACTTCCACCGTTCGGCTCCCCGCCGCGTGTCGAGACACACAACTTTATCACTGCTTGACGAACCGAAATATAGCGAGTCTCCCGCTGCCACCACATGAAAAGCCCTGTCCAAATTTATACGCGACCTGTGGTCGCGCGTGTTGTTCCAGAAATCCTGCAAGGCCGGCGTCTCGTTCCACGAAGGCCGCGGCGCTTGGCCGGCACCGTAAGCCCACCTGGGTGTCAAGGGCAGCTCTAACTGTTCGCTCGTGGCGCCGCTTCTGTGATTGTCATGCATGTACGTGGGCCAGTCCTCAGCGGCAGCCATTCCACTCAGAAACACTGCTATCAAGACGGCCAAGACCCCCAACCGGGCGTTTGTCCACCAACGGCAGATTTGCCTGCCTCTATGACACACCCATCTTGTGACTGTTATGTCTTTCATGTGTATCTGAGAGTATCTCTTTACCGCGGCATAAACACCGTCGTAGTCTGCAAAGGATAATCACACGTGCACCCGGCGCTGCTCTCCGGCACCACCAGAAGGCCGCCCGCCGGAATCATGTTAATCCAGCAGCCAGGCCGAGTCTCGCTCGTTATCCTGATCGGGCTGCCGCTGGGCAACTGATACAAGTAAGGATTCCCGTTCCGGCCCAGAAGATGCGTTGAACAAGCCGACTGCGTCCCGCAGCTTCCGCGAGATAAGGGAAAACCTGTTGTGCTGCCGTTGCGCAGGTCCAGCTTATAGTACCGGTTGTACATCATGCTGCCGACAATGCAGGGATGCTGGTCCTGCTCGCCGTGGTCGGTGTTTAGGGTGCCGGTGTAGTAGTCGCTGCTCCAAGCCAAACTGAGGTCGTCAGCCTTGAATGCGTGATGTTCATATCGACAACGCGGGTCGTTGTACGTCCCGGCTGCAATCACCAAATCATGGTCGGCCGAATACAGCAGGTAGATCACGTGTTGAAACGGCAGACCGACCTGCTTGGCTTCCACCTCGGCCCCGGTAGTCTTGCTTAGCTTGACCAGGTACTCATTGTCGCCCGAAGTCAATACAGAGCCCTTCACTCGACCGTCCGGGTCTTCTAAAGCCTGCGGATTACGGCTCTCGATGAAATAGATATAATCGCCGTTGATGACGATGCACGGATTGATTATGACACTCCCACCTGTTCTTTGGTAAGTCCAGAGCAAATCTCCGCTATACCTGTCCATAGCAAAAAGATAACGACTTGTCGCAATGGATCTGTGGTCGTAGTAAGTCTCATAAACGTGGGCCAGGCTGTGTCCTATCAGCGAAGCGTGCTCCTGTTGGCCGCTGCCGAAAACGATGTCATCCTCTACCGCCAGATAACCCCAGTGGAGTTTGTCCTGCCCGACTGTGGGCGTGGTCAGATAGAACTCTGGTTTGCCCGTATTGACATTCAGTCCCGCGCAGTCGTCTTGGTGGGCCACATAGGCATAGTCATCGGCCAAAGCCACCCAGCCGCAATCCCTGAGAATGGCCACACGGGTGCTTTCTGGAATCGCCACATCCCAGTAGCGGGCCCCGTTGTACGCGTCGTATGCCATTAGTCGATGGATACCCGGCGTAACGATAATGCCGCTCTTAAGCAGTGAGCTCATCGGCCGGTTGTGGCGATCGGTGATATACCGCGGGCCGGGCTGGCCGTACCACAGTAACTGCAGATCGCTGGTAATGAGCGCATCCCCGCTGTTGGCTGTGTTTGCGACATTCCCATAGTAATGCGTCCATTCCCCCGCACCGGCGAGAGCGTCCCGCTCGACTTTAGCCCACAGGCCATCCCGGCCTTCCGTAATGCTGTATTCGCGTCCGGCCAACCAATTCTCAAGCTCAGTCCGGGACAGCGGATTTGGACAACCCAGCGGCTGACCCAGAAAAGCTGTGCCCCCGTCCGGCGTCAAAACTCTGAACATCTCCGCCTGCGAACCGGGACAGATGCCTTGGGCTATCATCGCGTCCGAGACAATCAGGTTGGCCGAGTAGTCGCGACAATTCAGGTCGTTTAGGGAGGCTTCGAGTACAGTTACGCGGTTACCATAGATGCCCGCCTGGTCAAGGCGTTCCCTGGCGACCCGTACATTAGCCGGATCTTCTTCAAAACCCACGACCTTAAGATCGCTCCGTTTGGCGATTTCGTATGCCAGGCGTCCCTGACCGCACCCGTAGTCGATGCAAACACCCTTGGTGATGCCGCGCTGATTTAGTATGTACTGCGCCGCCTGCTCATACAGTGCTGTCAGAGAATCCTCCGGATACGGACTGACACCATCGCCTACCGGATCCACTCCATAGTCAAAAGCCGAATAGAATTCGTATGTATCCGTGGGCTTCCCATCGGCAATAATGCGATATGTATAGTGCGTCTCCGGCCGGATACCCGTAATCGTCAGTGGGTGCTCCGTCTTGGGATTGGCATCGCTGACAGTCTGACCTAAGAACGGCTTGACACCGTATTCCACGACGGAAGACACAGCAGATTCGGTCTCCCAGTGAACCGTAACCTCGTTTTTACTATAAAAACGCACGAAAGGCCCAGCCTTTAGCTCCGCCTTCTCGACATGTCCGAATTCCCTTTTTCTTGCCTCAAAATCGTCCCGAATCTCCTGGGGACTTAAGACCCTCGTATAAACCGCAACCTCCGCAATCTTCCCGTTCCAAAGGTAGCTCTCGTTGTCATCCTTATAAGAGCCGATGCGATAATAGCTCGGAAGATAGGAAATGTCTCCCGACCGGGCCGACGAAGAACCCGCATGCTCGCCGTTGACGTAGATATTCATCTGTGAGCCGTCGTATCTGCCGACCACATGATACCACTCGTCTTCCTCGAATGATTCGTTGGCCGAAAGGTAAGTTATTCCGCCGGTAGACAGCCCGAACATGAACGAATGGGAAACCTGACCAAGGATCCATCCGTGCTCGCTTGGGCCGTTGTCCTGGATGTAGTTCACAATGCCGGCCCAGTCTTCAGGCTCATCAACCATGGCCCAGGCCTTAAGACTAATCTCGCGCGCCGGCAATATGCCATCCGCAATGCTAACATAGTTGGCCGAGCCGTCGAGTATGAGCGCTTCTGGGGCTGAACTAAGGTTCACCGGCCCTGCTATGGTCCCCTCGTTACCGCTGCCTGAGAGGTCCTGCACGGTCCGGCCCGTAATATACTCCGGCTCAAACTTCCAGTGCCCCACCAGAGTCCCGCGCCGAGCTGACGACTCCCGCCCGAAACCAACGTTCCCGACTGCCGGCACAAGGGCAGCCACAAGCAACCCAAACAGTAATGATCTCATTTGCCTCATACGCACGAAGTGCAATAGCAAGCTTGGTTAAGCTGGCACGCCCAACTCAAGGGCCTGACCTGGCCGGCGCCGAGGGCCTGCAAAAGACCCGAACCTCCAATACGAACGTCGATACAACATTTGCAAGTCACATGTTTTCACTCTCAGCATAACATGTTTGACCAAGTAAATCAAGGCAAATGTCTCTGACGGCAATCCGCAATTTAGCAAAGACCGCAGTTTTTTCAGTCTGTGGACGCACAGGAGTGGTGAGGGGGCGGCGTTGGATTGGGTAAAATCAGCATAGACGTGATTGACCGGCCCGGCAGTTATTCTCAGTACTCATCTCTATATCTAAGCAACCAGTCCGGCCAACGGGAATGACGCTTCGTCCAGGGGCCGTTTACGTCGAAACTCCGGTGCCATTTGAGCTTCCACAATGCGCGAAGCGGTATCTTTCCGACAGAGCCGTCGAGAAAGACGCCGTTGATCCCACCATCGTGCCGATCTATACAGAACAGCCTCATAGCATTGGTCGGCCAGTCTCCCCAGCTATTCTGCCATTCATAAGGTGGCGGCTCAAAATCCAGCGGCCCATCGTCATGAAGCGGGAAGGCGTCAACATACACGCAATCCAGAAACAACGGCACTCTATTTGCCCCTTTGGCATCCACTGTTCTCCAGGCGTCTTTGGCAGGAAATCCCCAATAACTCCCACTGTCGGACGGTGGACAGGCACACCACTCGTTTAAGCCGTAACTGCCCGTATCAAAATCCGCCCACCAGTCCCCTGAGCCGCCGGAAGGAAAGGGACCCCAGGCCGCAAGCGTCCCGCCATGGCTTCTGTCCACCGGCCCGCGAATAACCTTCGTGGACGGGCACATGCGTATATCTTTGGCCTTATAATAGGAGAGTGTAGAGACTATCCAATAGGCTTCCTGCGCGGTGAGACTGCCTCCGGCAATGCTCTGGGGAAGTTTGCTTTCGTTGTCCTGAGCGTAAAGGTGAAAGATCAGACCCCACTGCCTGACGTTCGAGCGGCAGACCGTCGCCCTGCCCATTCTCCGGACCTTCTGCAGGGCCGGCATAAGGATCGCCATAAGCAGCGCGATAACCGCAATCACCACCAGAAGCTCTACTAATGTGAATGCTCCTCGTTTCTTCATAGGCTTACACCTACCTTCGCCAGTGCGGCAGAGTAAGACTTCCACAGCCCCAGGTTGTCGCAAACATGCTCGGCCTAATACTACAACGCTACTTACG
>JAGMDR010000229.1 GCA_023128595.1 Planctomycetota bacterium
GAGACTGTAGTAGCTTTACAGAGCAAATAATAGTTAAAGCATTTAATTACAATGACTTATGCAGGGTTCAAGCTAGCTAATCGCAGCTTCCGACCTACGCTTGTAGGAGATTCAAACCTTACGTCTGGGTTTTTGCCGCGGTTTCGTTGGAAGCGACAATTGCCTACCAGGCTGCATACTCTGTAACTTTGCTACAGTCTCGAAAAAAATGAAGATTACAACCCATCTTTTCGCCAAATCCACGTTTCTTAACTTAACACCTATGGGGTGCGGGGAGCGTGGCGATCCCACCAATCAAAAAACTCAGGAGTGTCGACAGTAATGTCATCCGAGCCCTGCCGACAGCCTATCGTGAACACCTAAATAACTGTTGACTGTTCTTGATTTCTCATCTTTAATGTTCATTGTGTTTGGTTGCTTCGCCGCCCACGTGTGCTATGCGACTTAGTATTTCACAAAGGGGAATTCACCATGATCAAGTTGGGGAAGAAAACGACTGTTATACTTAAGATTACTATTCTCGCTGCTATTACAAACACCTTGGCGCCGGTGCAACGGATAGCTATGGCAGTGCCCTTGCCCCGCGATAATCCGGCCGCCAAATACAAACTGAAATGGAGCGACGAGATCAAATGGTCCAATGTCGCCAGCATCGCCGAATGCCAGGGCGAGACCCTTGAAGAACACCTGCGGAAGGTACAGGCAGTCTTAGCAGCCAAAGGTGGGGGCGTGGTATACTTTCCGGCTGGCGTGTACAAGTTCAAGGATTCGTTGTACATCAAGGATGGGATCGTCACTCGCGGGGCTGACCTCGTTAGTGTTAACGACGCGCGTGATGTGCGGTACCGCCCACCGACGCAGTTTGAGTTTCCCAAATATGCTCCAACCTTCGAGGGCGAAGGAACGCCCATAGATACAGCATTCAAGGGGATTTACCTGGAGGACCCCGAGCACGCGAGCAACTGTGGTGTCGTCAACATAGCTATCAACCGAGGCCATATTGACTTTCAGGAAGGACCCGACCACAAATCCGGACGAAACCGTCTTGTCCATGGCTGCGTGCTGCGCAATGCGGCAGTAGCAGACCCAAAGATTCCCGACAAAAAAGGCAGCCAACATCCATGGCAACGCTTCACCCAGCGCCACCACGCAGCAATCGCCATCCGGGCCAGCGAGAACATCCTCGTCGCCAATAACCGCCTGCCCGAATCCGGCGAGGACAATTTCGTGATGAAGGGCTATATCTTGAAAGACCGCACCTTCGATGTGGTCTTTGATTACGACAATCGTCCCGGCCTTTATATCAACGATTATGGGCTGGGTGGCTCCGGCGGTAAAGGCCCTGACGGAACGCCACAGACGCATCCTTGGGGGTTTAGAAAGGGAATTGTAATTCGCGACAATTACGTTTTTTGTACCGGCCGCTGTGCGATCTCGTTCACCGGCGATGGCACAATCTGCGCAAACAACGTTATACGCTTCAAGGACAACATCTGGAGGCCTACCACAACAGGAGCTAACCTCACAAAAGGCTCCTCGACCAACGACAACCGGGCTATACAGATGCGAGGCTGGCGCTGGACTGTCGAAGGGAACGATTACATCGTGTACAGAAATTGGGCCGCAGACAGAAAGTACAAGATCAACGACGGTGAAGGCCTGATGCACGAAGATCACGTCAATAGCTCAGTCCTGGACAGCAAGCTGATCAATAACAAGGGCAACAGCTACATCTCCATTTATAAGACCGGCGGCATCAATGGCTTGCTTGTAAAAGGAAACGACATTCGCACACGTGGCGGAATTTCAGCCATCTATGTTGTGGCCAACCGAAACAGCGGCCCGTATGAGTGCAAGAATGTCAGCATTATCGGCAACACCACATCAGGCAGCGGTATCCAGATCGCCGGCAGTCCCGGAGAGAACAACATTGTAAGAGACAACCGCCACATCGGCAGGGATGGCAGAATCATCAATGAGGCTAACGCGAGGTGCGAGAATAATACAGGTTATGAAGAAGCCAAAAACTGAAAGCTTAGAAATGCAAACCCTTCTATTGTTTGCTTTTCCGAATCGAAGTATTGGCCGGTGAACCACGCCGGAGGCGGACTTTCGCCTTGCTGCAGCGTGAAGGGATTCGTCACATTCTCCTGGATTTCAGAGTCAAAGCCCTCGCCGAATGGATTGTACGTGTAGGAGTTCTCGACGTTCCGCAAATTATTTATTTCGTTCTTTTATTTATTTTCTTGATGCTTCAGAGCCCCTGAATCATTACCGCTAATATGATTCCCACTTTGTTGGATTATTTTGTTAAAGAAATCCTTTGACTCTTGAGTAAAATACAGCTCGTACACACTCAATAGAGAAAGGAACAACCCTATGACTGTTGGGATTCTCAGTATAGACAAAACCAGACATATTGTCCGACCTACTTTGCTCCCCTTGTACAAGCTGACTGCAACACCTATCCAAAATAAACCTAAAAGCATAAAGAAAATTTTGAGAAAATCATTATTATGAATAAAGCAAAGTGTACCCCAAATCAACGTACCAAAAGCAGCTTCTAACATCCCTGCGAGACGAACAGGTTTAGGTGGTACTTCGGGTTGTATCATATATCTGACTGTTATATACAGGTAAACCATGTACAAAATTATTGACAAGAGTATCAACAGAATAATTGACATGTAAACCTCGCTTAGTTGTCCTCAAACAGGCCAATGAAATCAAAAATATTATCGCCGATACCCAACGTGGTCAATGCAGCATTTGACGCGCCCCAAGTCAGTCCAGCAACGTTACCCAACACATTTTCGACAAGCGCTCCCTTCCAAAATACACCTACTAAGACTCTCTCAACAAGAGTTGCCCCTGTCCCTGCTCCCGCATCGCTGGCTGCCCCGGGCGCACCGGTAGTGACAGCTTGCCCGTCTTCCTCCGGACTGACCGAGATGAGCTTGGGATCTGGAGGGCGCTCGATTTTCGGTTGCGCTCGACGCCGCCAACTGCCACCGGCAAACAAACGAGCCACATCTCTCCGAAGTCCACGTATGATTTCCAGAAGCGGCCGAAGCCCTTCTTTCACGCGAGCACTCCTCCGGGGGTCTTGCAGGATCTCCAGAAGCTGCGATTCGAGACGCTCAACCTGTGGCAAGAGTTGAGTAACCCGATCAAAATCCCCCTGACGCAAGGCTCCGTGCAATTTCTCTTCTAACCTCACGACCTTCTGCGGCAGATCCTGATCATCAGGAACCATGTCTACCGCACCGGCAGAAGCAGGGATGAGCATAACAAGACTGTAGAGAAGAAGCCTCATGGTCCGACCTGCTTTGTCGTCATTACGCTACTTAATATTCCCTTATGAAACACTCGGTTATGCAACTGAGTATGACTTGATTATAGTATCACTTGCTTTCAATACACACACAAAAAGAGTAAGTAGTGTTGTTAAGCATCTCTCGGGTATGTCGGGAATTGGCAAGGAGCAACGGACGTCCAAAGCCCGGAGGAGCAAAAGTGTCGTATCTTGTCTTATCCCACCTCATCCTACCTCAATCGAGACTTGTGGAAGTATGGCATTCTCGGCATTTCTCCGACATTTGATCTACCTCATTGTGCAAGACAGGATCAACATTCATATATACCTTGTTTGTCAAGGCTGGCGACCGATGCTCCAACAGCGACTATTGGACTATGGATGACGATGCGGCTAATACAACCGTGGTCGAAAGTATTGGCAGAAACAGTGATGGAACTGCACGACGAAATACTTCAGATTTGAGCACAAGCAGCATAATCGATGGTGCTTTGACGTTTGATGGTACTGAGAGAAACTATGGACTCGAAAGCCCCTGGCAGCCTGAAAAATCCACCTACAATTGCGAACCACACCCTATTCGGTTTTTGGCGGATTTTGTCCTTGACAATGCCCGCTCAATATGCTAATCTTACTGGCGCACATGGAGGTGGTGGTGGAAAGATTCCCCACATACGCCCGGCCATCTGGAGGCCACGTTTGATAGCGATGCTGGTGTTCTGTCAAGATCAAATTTGTATTTAGCCTGGGGTTTTACCGCAGGCCTCGACTCGCAAAATCGCAGTTGACACAAACACTAATCCATGCGAACAGTCCCAGCACGCCGACCGAACAGGAGTAGGCGTGACGAAGAAAATTCAAATTGCCGCTGTACTTTCGACTGCCGCTATCCCGGCCAAGCGGGCCATCTTTGCTTTTGCAATGTTAGCGGTGCTAATAGCCCCAGCAGCCGAAGCTGATTACGTCAATCCGCTCGGATGGGAGGGTAACCCTTACTTCACGCACCAGACTTGGGAATTCGGCACTGGGGCATCTCCGATGAATGCCGACATCGACTTGAATCCTTTCGGTGAACCTCGACTGGGCGTACACGGGGCTAATGTCGGATGGTCGGCATACGCGTTGGGCAGAGAAGGCGTATGGACGATGGAAGAAGGCTGGGCGCAGGTCGAGGGCATTATTCCCAACGAGAAGAATGAAGACCTCTCAAAAGAGGTCTGGATTCAGGCAACGCTACACACAAATATTAGAGGCCAAGTCCCCATAGAT
Organism: Planctomycetota bacterium; assembly: GCA_023128595.1. Classification (GTDB taxonomy): domain Bacteria; phylum Planctomycetota; class Phycisphaerae; order Sedimentisphaerales; family Anaerobacaceae; genus DAOVRL01. The sequence goes on from JAGMDR010000229.1 coordinate 4,586, forward strand.
ATCCTGTTTGAGTTCCCGGATGGAGCATACACTGTTACTGAAATAGAGTCGAGTACGAACCCGGCCGGGGACGGCTGGCTTTACCATACTTCTCTTTTTGACTTAACTCCACAGCCTGATTGGGAAGTGGTCGGCCTCAACTTTTCCATCCCGAGCGGAGCCTATGTTGCCATCGACGAATTGGTCGTTGATACCCGTTGTATCCCGGAACCGGCGACGCTCCTGCTACTCGGCCTGGGTGCGGTCTTGTTGAGAAGACGCGGAGGATGAACTGCAGCAAACAAATGGAGGATGTCGATGCAAAGTGCAGCGGCGAAACTGCGAGTGGTAGTGGCTTTGTTGGTGTCAATAGGAATACTGATGCCGGCAGTTCCGGCGCGAGCGGTACTCACTCTCACAGTAGATTTGGGTACGCCTGCCGACGAAGCAGAATATACTCTCACTAACTGGGGGCCGGTCGAACCGACCACACATCCCGGAGGTTGGGGCGGCATTGCCGGGGATCCTGCCTCGCCTGATAGACGCTGCAGAACGGTGTGGGGGTACGTTGAGAACACGAAGTATGCGTCGATTACCTTTCCAACTGCGATAGTCTCGGCTACCATCAGACACTTGGATGGGGGCAGCGACGACAGTTTCATAGTGGAGGTGGATGGGAACTTCTGGGGCAGCTATTCTGCCGTCCCCGGAGCGGGTGAGTTCTGGACAACCAGCTCGTTTTCAGGAACACCCGGTATGACCATGGCAATTACGTGTGCAGGCCCAGCGGGGCCATATTGGAATCCGTATGGTCAGTTGGGTGTTGATAGAATAGAGGCCACGCCTATCCCCGAACCAGCCACGCTCTTACTCCTCGGCCTCGGCAGTTTGGCATTGCTGAGGAAACGCAGAGGATAGACGCTTTCCGCCCATTTTGCAGGAATGTAAAGGACAGTTCAAAACTCCATCTGCGATCTACTCGTCTTGATGAGATATAATATGGAAGTGAATCGGTCACCTATGAAGAGCTCAAAATCAAATGATAGAATCTCTGTTGCCACATTCTTCTCTATTTTGAGGCATTCTCTTACGGCATGCCAACCAACGCCGATATTACGTCTACTCGACTGCAGTTGTAGGCCGTGCGAGGCGTTGAACGGTCAAGACTAAGCTTACAGACGCCACGGACTACGCATCG
>JAGMDR010000023.1 GCA_023128595.1 Planctomycetota bacterium
CCTGCGTTTCTTTGACCGTGGCGATTGTTTCGCCCGTGGCCGCATTTAGGATCGACATGGGTGCTCGATATGCCAGAGTAGTGTAGAGCCTGTCGCCGTATGCTACGATTCTGCGCTGGTTTTCGGAAGGGACATCGGTCCGACCGGCGCGCAGTCTCGTCCAGTCTTTCCCCTGCCATCGCTCCAGGCTCCACTCTCGCCAGCCCCAGGCCTCGAGCGGGCGCTTCCAGAGCAGCTTGCCGTTGAAGGCGTCCCGGCAAACGAGCGACCAGCGATCAGGCAGGCGTTCGTCCGTGATGCCGATGAGCCCTTCGTCGAAGATGTAGAAGATTCGGCCGGCGGCCGAGACGGGCGACTGAATTCCCGACGGCGTTTCATGGCTTCGAAGCCACAGCGGGGGCGCAAGCCACTGGAGACTCTCAGGCGGCCCGACGACAGTATCGTCGGCGACGGCGTTGTTGCTCGCACCGTGCAGAAAATGGGTCCACTGATCGATATTGTCGGGCCAGTCTTTGACGACCTTTGTCCACTTGCCGCTGCGCCAAACGCATGCCGTCCCTCCGGGCGCCAGGACCCGCATCACCTCGGCCATCGGGACCTTGCCCGCATCCTGGACGACAATCAGGTTGATTAGATTGTCCGTGTATGGAAGCACCGACCCCGAGAACTGCTCGACGGCGACTGACCCATAGATGCCCTTGGCTTTGATATAGCTTGCGGCCCGGGCGACCTTGGCCGGGTCCGCATCGAGTCCGTGGACTGTATAGCGGGCGTCGGCGCGCAGCGCCGCCGTGAGCCTCCCCTCGCTGCAGCCAAGGTGGACCACGATACCACCCCGGACGCCGGTCTCATCGAGAATGTCTTTGGCCAACGTTGTTGCATCATTCTTCCTTGCCTGGGTTGTGCCGACCAATAAGGCAACAGTTAGCAGAGTTAGTACCGACGACTTGATTGCAAGATAGCGTTTCATTTTGCAAGACCCCTTCCTGTTCAAATATTCATACGTGCGATCTAACAACACGAGATCATAGCACTAATACTTGAAATGTCAAGGATTTATGACAATCTCGTACCGTGCAAGAACTCATGCGGAGGGTGCTGATAGGTTTGCCAAAGCTTGTGCGGCGAGTGGAATTGATATGCTGATTCGGTGAAATCGGGAGAATTCCTTTCGCCGGAACATTTTTTTCTTACAAATAAACATTTTTTTCTTCCAAAGAACCTTCATTTTTGGCCCAAAAACGGGCCTTTGCGAAAATAATTTGCAAAAACCAGTAGTTACCACGATAGACAGATTTATGGGGCGAGTTGTAGAATAATGGAGGTGTTATGCGATTGCAGTACTGGTGTCTATCGGGATGGCTGCTGCAAAGATGAAGGAATCAAGGTGGGGATTAGTAGTTGACAGAGAGAAGATAAAGCGGTAGAATTGGCAGTGAGTGGACCTATGGGATCTCCGGCAGCCGAAGAGGTTTTGGTGATATTGCGGGAATTGGGGACCAATAGTAAGAAAAAAAAGAAAAGGCTTGGATATCTGTAGGCTGGATAGTAAAATAGATGTTGATTGTGCAGTTTTGTATAATAGGTGGAATTATGAGGCGGACAATTATAACAGTCGCGGCGGTTGTGGTGGTGGTCGGAGCGACCGAGGGCTGGGCGGGGCTTGTGCCGGTTAACGCTGCTTCTGTAACTCGGGACGGGATAGAGTATTACATCGAGACGGACAAATGTGTTTATGATTTAGAGGAAGATGTTGAGATCTTGTACAGGGTGACCAATTTGACGGATGAGGACTGGCGTGTTAGCGGTGCGGGTACTATGATGGATATCGTTGTTGCAGCAAAAGAGGGAGACAATTGGCGGGAAGTTTGGTGGTGGCACTGGTATAAAGGCGGCTCTGCGGGGCCTTCGGTGTTGGAATTGCAACCGAATGAATCTGTGGAAATTAGCGATATTTGGCCACAAATTGACTACAAGTGGACACCGGAGATTGAGGATGATACTAAAGTTTCACTAGGTGTGTATAGAATTTCAGGGGTTTTTCCGCGAATAATAAATAGTTACGTGGCGTTAGATATCGCTATCATTCCAGAACCCAGTTCAATGGCTTTATTTTTAACCGGTACATTCCTTTTAATCCGTTTTGCGTGAAGGGAATGGAGATTGCGGGAATTGGGGACGAATAGTAAGAAAATTGAAAAAAGGCTTGGATATGTATAGGCTGGATAGTAAAATAGAGAGTGGCGTGAAGAAGCTGGTTTATGGTGCAATAGTTGGATTGTCCCTGTTAACAACGGGAGTTATAGGGGTAAGGGCGGATATCATAACTTGGCATTATCAAGATGATTTTAATGACCTTGATACCACAAAAGCAGAGAACGATAGTTATAGCCATTCGCTCTTCCGAGCAGAAGAACCAAATGTTCCACCAATGCCAGAGCCAGAATTGCAGGCGAATCTCTATTATGCGTTTTACCATAATCGTTGGTATGATCATCCACTTAACGTTCTTCTATTTAAGGGAGGAAGTGACGGAAATGAGCCTGCTTTTTTAGCATACGCTTTTCCTCTGGATAGTCAATTAGTGAGAGTTGACTCTGGTACAGTTGTTTTTAGAACTCCAATGTCTTGTCCTGCTTGTTTAGCCCTTCGTCGCTCGGGGCTTTCATATGAAGTTTCAGAAGATGGAATAAACTGGACAAATCCCAAGGAAGTACCTGAAGGGCGTGCTCAAGTTTCTCTTTTGCCGTCAGGTAGTTTTTCTACTTATATTAGATTTTCTGGTCAAGAGGCAATGCTTGAGAATCTTTCAGTTACGGTCAGCGGGCCAAAGCGAGTAAAAACACTGGAGGGTGATGTTAATAATGACGGGATAGTTAATTTTCTTGACTTGAGTATTCTGATGGAAGAATGGCTGATGACAGAGTCATGGTACTTTCCTTAGGTTTGTTATGTTGAGATAGATCCAGACTAAACAAGGATACCAAATATCAGTAAATATACGAAGGATAATTAATTTTTGAAGAAAGTGAATATCATCAAGAAAAGGATTTCTTTCGTTACATTACTTCTTCTGGCAGCCATCAACATAGTTAGCGCAAGCAATGAAATGCTTCTTAAATCCAGACGGTTTACTCCTGCTAAAGGAATAACGGCTGCTGCAAAAGCGAGGATAGAAGCAGTTCCAGGAAGGGTCCACGTTCTTATACAATTAGAGCGCATTCCAACAATCAAGGAGAAAAAGGAGCTTGAGGACTCGATTGTTATCCATCAGGTACCCGAGCCGATGACTATCGCTCTGCTTGGTCTCGGAGCACTACTTCTCCGCCGCCGGTGGATTTGTTCAAAATGAAAGGAGGACAGTTATGGTAACGAAAAAGTCAGGTTCAATTGTTATTGTAATTTTGTTGGTTTTGTTTTTAATAAATGGGGCCGTTGTGGATGCGTTGGCTATCTGCGAGCCTCCAGTCTTCCGACCAGATAGGTTTCACATAGGTACGCGTTATCTTGATGGCAGTCCGTTTGACCCAAGTACGGATATTCTCGACATTGCTGACAGCCTGTATTTGAGTATCTATGCCGAGGAAGAATTCTGCTGGGAAAGTGGTTTTGGATATGGCTGGGCGTTGGTATCTTACCCTTCCCTAGCCACAATTACCGGCGGAGTCTTAGGTCCCGATGCGTATGGTGGTGGTATTTACTCTTCGCCTGTCCGGGAGATTGTTGGTGCTCCAGGGGACGGTCAGTGGGGCGACTTCCACTCTCAGAACGATATGTATTTCGGTCCCGGTCTTTATCTGGACAATTTTCTGTACAGTCCCCAATCCGTCGGTGATTTAACGGTCAGTTTCTGGCATTTATCTGAGGGCACGGGATCCGGTTACTGGGACCCTTATGGGGTTGTGGATTCGATTGTTATCCATCAGGTACCGGAGCCAACGACAATTACTTTGCTTGCTCTCGGCGGTCTGCTTCTCCGTCGTCGGCGAATCGCGTGCAAATGAAAGGAGTTACATAATGCTTAGACGCATGATAATTGGTGTGACGGTTATGTCGATTTTGGTTTGCTTGGCCGGACAGGCTCGGGGGGCCGACTACTGGGTACACCCGGACGGTAATGACAGCAACCCCGGCACTGGGCAGGAACCGTTTCGCACGATTCAACACGCGATAAACCAGTGCACGTCAGATAATAATGATATTATAAATGTTCAGGACGACCCGTGTGAACCCAATGACTATGTGACGCCACCAATATATGTTAATTGTAATAAGGTGCATTTTATTTTTGAGGAAGCCGTGGTAGTGGAAGCAGAACCCAATGCGTTCCCCAATTCTACTGACTGCCTTTTCAAGGCAACCAGCAAAAGCAATATCGTTTTCGATGGAACTGGGGCCACGCTTCGCATGAGAAAATCCGAATATCCGGCGGAAGACGAGCACCGGCATGTTATTGGCCTTTGGAGTTGCACCAATGTAGAGGTTAAGGGATTAACCCTGAAAGACAGCGGGGGAGATGGAATATGTATCGGGGACGCAAACGACGGAGGTCTAAGGTACTGTGAGCATATTCTAATTAAGGATGTAACCTGTGATAATAATTATCGTAATGGGATTACCGTAGGAAGCGCTAATGATTTGACCATTGAAGACTGCGTTCTCAAGAATACTAACGGAACACTACCGATGGCGGGTATCGATTTTGAGCCCTTCACACCGTGGCACCAATTGGCACAGATTCGTCTGCGCAATACGAGAATCGAAAACAATGAGAAGAAGGGTATAATGTTCGGCCTTGGGGCATTTAGCGCTTGGCATTGCGAGGAATATGATCCGAACGACATAGTACCTCTGGATGTTGTCCTCGAAAATATATACGTGACAGGTCCAGGGGGAATTATAGTATATGGGCCATATCAGTATGGGCCGCTCGGCTCAATTGAATTCAGGAATGTTACGGTGGAAGACGCTAATTATGGTTTAACAATTTGTAAGTCATCACTGAGAGCGGGACTTTCTTTCGTAAATTGCGTATGGAAGAATGTAGGCTCGACCGACCATTACGGTAATGAGGTCTGCCCCATAAGTGTTTTTAATGAGCATTATTGGTATCACCCGGTGGGGGTTGATTTTATTGACTGCCAGGTATTTGATGACGTAAATCGCCCGGCTATCAACCACACTGATCATAATTGTGCTGGTGGCTATTTCCCAGAAGCCGAGGCCCTATATGACATTCACGGCCATCTGTATGTCAAAAACCCCAACCGGGTTCCTGCCGACCCTCAGGACCCTAACGACCCAAATTGTTTATTCGACTGGGCTGGCGCGGACTTATATGATGTTGACATAAAGGTACTGCCCGCATATTGCAAGGCGTTCAGCGTACAGGATAGTTCAGCCCAGACCGTCGCTTTGTTCGACAGTGTAGGAGACCTTATCTTAAAAGGAACTCTGACCGAAAGCACGACACCTACGGCGACAGCTAATGATGAGTTCAGGGTCCAGGATTCAAACAGCGTTGACGTGGCGATAATCGATGCCAATGAGGGCAATATGTATATTCACGGGGCTTTATATGAAAATTTAAGGGCGCAAACGCCGCCTCAGCCATTAGAGCCCCCTGAAGGAAGTGATGATTTCATTATCAGAAACAGCAGCGGAGCTGTTATTGCTTATATTGATGCGTCAGGCAACCTGTATCTGAAAGGCGAATTATATGAGAATTACGAACCGTAAATTAAACAAGAAGATAACGGGAAAAACCAGTGAAAGGAAAGGAGCTTAAAATGAAGAAGGCATTAAAAGGCAGGTTAGCGGGCTGTACGTTGGTTTTGCTCCTGGTTGTTTTGGGGACGGTCATCGGAGGGGACGTCACAATCCAGGAGGGGACTATCGAAGGTGAAGTGTTTAAGTCCACAGGCTGCACAGCAACCGGAATAAAAGCGATAGCATTTGGAGATGGCACAACAGCAAGTGGAGACTACAGCACCGCTATGGGATACAACACAACAGCAAGTGGAGATTACAGCATAGCAACAGGAATGGGCACGACAGCATCTGCGAATTACAGCACTGCTCTTGGCAAGAATTCCAACAATAGTGTTCTTAGTAGTCTAACGGTAGGTTTTGGAGATAGGGTGGGTGGTCCCAGGGTGGAATTTAGAGTTGAAGATGAATTAGTTAGTGTTTATAACAACTTGTATGTCACTTGGGACGTAGATTGCAATACTGTTTCTACGCACTCGGTTTTCTATGACAAGGAGACCTATGGGACAGCATTAGATCATTTAGAGGATAGTTCGAATACCATAAAGGTAAACGGCGAGGGGAAGAGGGAGTACGACCACGAAAGAGATCCGGTGTTTTTGAAGAAGTGGGTGAGCGTAAAAGACTATGACAAGTATACAGACGAGTATGTCTGGGATGAGGAATTACAAGAATATGAGCTTGTCCGAACTTATGAAACGCATGAAGAGCTGAGAAGTAATTTAAGTATGAAAGTAGCCTGGCTAAGGCAGTGCGTTTTCGAATTGACGCAAGAAAACGAGACGCTTAAAGGTCAGTTAGCTGCAATCAAAGAGCACGTTGGAATGGAATAAGCCGCCAGAGGGATTGGTTCTGTTTAGGTCTGCTGCATTGCGTCTGTGAATGTTTTGATATTGTTGGCCCATTTTCTGGCTTCGAGCAGGTCGACCTTGTCCTGTTTTACGAGCGTAGCGAGGTGCTTTTCGAGTGTTATCATTTTTTCATCGGGTCTGTTGCGTGTTTTTGTCTGCAATTGCGTGTACATCTGCTCGATTTTTCCGGTCCTTATGAGGTTTGCGCAGGCGTAGTTGTTGTTTAGTATCTCCATTGCAACGAGGCGGCCTCGGCCATCTTTTCTCGGGATGAGCTTTTGGCTGACGACGTAGGCGAGTCCGAGTGATAGCTGGTTTCGGACCTCTGCCTGTCTGCCTGCGGGGAAGTAGTCGAGGATTCGCGTTACAGTTCCGGTGGCGTCCCTCGTGTGGAGCGTGGAGAAGACCAGGTGTCCCGTTTCGGCGGCCATAAGTGTCATAGCTATTGTTTCCGGGTCGCGCATTTCTCCGACGAATATAATGTCGGGGTCCTCGCGGAGCATTTCTCGCAGTCCCTGGCGGAAGGACTTGACGTCTTTTCCGACCTCGCGCTGCGAGACGATCGACCGCTTCTGCGGCAGGATGTACTCTATTGGATCTTCGATAGTTATGATTCGGCAGGCGGTTTTCTCGCAGATTCGGTCGATGAGAGAGGCGATGGTGGTGGATTTTCCGGCCCCTGTAATGCCGGTCAGAAGGACAAGTCCGTGCTTGCGATTAACGATGTCTTCCCAAATGCTGTTGGGAAAGCCGACTTGCTCGAGCTTTGGAATTTCCATTGACAGTGCCCGGATTGCCGCGGCGAGCCCGTCATTGTCCTTGAAGATGTTTAATCGAAATTGCAATGAGGGGAGTCGATAGGAGCAGTCAACGCTGTGCTGAATATCGAGTTTTCTGACGTTTTCTTCTTTTAGAAAGGGATAGATGAGCTGCTTTGCGACCTGTGCGCTCACGGGCGGGCCTTTTAGCTTTACGAGGCTGCCGTCGATACGATAGGTTGGCGGCGCTCCGACTTTGATGTGCAAATCTGAAACGCGCATCGCGCCGTGCTCCTCGAAGTAATGGAGCATATCAAGTATGCTGAAGTCTCCGAGCTCTGCAGCGGAATAGACTTTTGCCGAAGCAGAGTATTGTTCGTTCATATTCGTCTCCACTGAAGATCAGCGTGAGAATGCGATTTATCCGTTGAGTTTTGGTTTTGTATATATCGGCACAATAGTATATCGGCACAAGCGGAGAAAGGGAAAAACGAAATTTCGTCACTGCCGGCGAGGGCAAGGTTTGGGGCTTTGTTTGAATTTTGTGGCAAATCAAATGTTGGCAGACGGCCGTGGGGCGGGGGTTACTTGCCGCTATTTTTTGTTTTTGGGGCCAGCCAGTCTTGGAGGTTTTTGGCCAGGATTTCCACATCCTTCTTTTCCATAATGTGGGCGATGATTGCGGGCGGGATTTTGAGCTTGAGCATTGCCTTTTGTGCCCTTTGCCAGAGCCGGTTTTTGCGGGCCGGGGTTTCGGCGAGGTACAACTCGGTGACCAGCTCGCCCAGTTTCTGGAGCAATATGGTATCGAGGTTGTTGTAATAGCCCGATATTACGGTCTTCTGGTACTCTGAATACTCATTCTCAGTCATATCCTGTGTCCTGTAATTCCGGGCTGTTTTGCGGAGGCCCTTTCCGTGTGGTTCACAGTTCTGCAGCAAAGGCGACAATACGGCGGAAAAAGGAGAAATTTCCAATAAGGTTTTACAGAAAAGCCTCAGATAAATCAAGTTATCGCTATTATTGGGATGATTTTTGCTGGCTTTGGCGGGATGAGCCGCTATAATCTGCGGGAAGTTGCGGCGATGAGCCGGGCTGCTGCGCAGGGTGTATCTCGTCAGGTTGGAGCGGGATGCCGGGTGCGAGAGTCATTATTATGCGAAACAGAACGCTGTATATTCTGGTTTTTTGGGCCGTGCTGTGGGTGCCGGCTTCGTGGGCGATAGAGGCTGAGAAGGCCGAGCTATTTGTGGGCCAGGATCTGCACTTGCGGGGGCGGGAGCTTATAAGCGATCAGCTTGATACCGGAGGACATGCCCTGGTATTCGCCGAGGGGTTCTCGATGTCGATTGGGGCCAATGAGTTTTCCAGCGGGAGTGCGGTGGTGTGGCTGGAGAGTCTATCGGCTGAATTCGTGGGCAGGGGTCGTGCCGGTTATATAGCAACTGTGTATCTGCGTGGCAACGTATCGGTGGAAAAGGCCGCGGGGGCCAGGACGACCGATTTGAGCCAGGCGGCGATTGAAGGCGGCGGGGCAATGGTGGTGTGGTTCGGTGTCAGCGGTGAAGTTTTTGTGACGGCGGACGAAAGGCAGGTGGCTGATCCCGGCGGATTGGAGCTTTACGCAAAGGCGCTTGACGGTCTGCTGGCTGCGGGGGTTGGAGAAAGAATTGTCGAATCGGTGAAATTGCCGGCAGAGAAACCAGGACCTGAGAAACCGAAGCCGGATAAGCCGGGCGAGAAAGTTACCAAGGTCGAGAAGATAGAGCCTCAGTTCAGGTATCCGATCAATTTAGCACCGGCCGGTGAGGTCAGACCGAAGCTCCGGGGGACCGAGGATCCGAATGAGAGGGGCATTGCGACGGTGATAGGGAGGTTCTATCTGTGGCAGAAACAGGATGAAAAGGGCGGTCTGTTAGAGCTGCAGGCGGACAACGGGGTCATATTTTATTCGAGCGAGGCGTCCAAGCCGGACGAAGAGCAGGCCAGGCCCGAGGACATTCTGGCCAAGGGGGCGGTGAAGGGGATTTATCTGTCGGGCGACGTTTTGATGACAAAGGGGCAGCGTACAATTCGGGCCGATGAGCTTTACTACGACTTCGAGAGAACAAAGGCGATCATAAAGAACGCCGAGATGAGGACTTTCGGCGTCTCCGAGGGGATTCCGATTTATGTCCGGGCGGCGGAGCTGCGGCAGGAGGCGGAGAACAAATTTTCGGCCGAGAATGTTACTTTGACGACGGATGAATTTCATCGACCTCAGATTTCACTTAACGCATCGAGCATGAGCATTACCGATACGACCAGTGCGGATGAGCAGCAGGGCGGGGCCACCAAGAGCAGCTATGACGCGGTGATGCGCGATGTGCGCTTCGACGTGTATGGTAGAACGATTTTCTATTGGCCTCGCGTGCGCAGCAATCTGGAAAGGCCCGATATCCCGCTCAAGAGCGCTCATGTCGGCAAAAGCAGCGGGTGGGGGTGGGTAACTGAGACGCGATGGTACCTTGCCAGGCTTCTGGGATTGGCTGAGCCGGAGGGTACGGAAAGCACACTTGCCTTGGATCACTACAGCAAACGCGGCACAGGCGGAGGAGTGGATATTGAGTACGCGCGCGAGAACTATTTCGGCAGGATGTTGGGGTACGTAATTAAGGACCGCGGCGAGGACAGGCTCGGCAGACATACAACCCGCAAGAATCTTGAGCCCGAACGCGAACTTCGCGGCCGGTTCCTCTGGCGGCACAGGCACTTTCTGCCTTACAACTGGCAGTTAACGGGCGAGATCAGCTATGCATCCGACCCGGACTTCATAGAAAGTTTCTATCGCAATGAGTTTAATGTCGGCAAATCGCAGGAAACGCTGCTTCATCTCAAGCGTATCGAGGAGAACTGGGGCCTTTCGTTTTTGGCGAAGATTCGGATAAACGATTTCGTCAATAAGTTAGAGGAATTGCCTACGGCTGAGTTTCACTGGACCGGTCAGTCGTTCTTTCACGACCGGCTGACGTTCTACAGCGATACTCAGGTCAGCCGATTCCGGCAGCGCTATGCTTCTGCCAATAAGACGCCGGGTCCGCAGCAGTTCTTTTCGTTTGCGACGACGCGGAACGAGGTTGATATGCCGCTGACTCTCGGCAAGGCCAAGGTGGTGCCTTTTGTGGCCGGGACGGTGGCTTATGAGGACAGATTTGGCTATTTCAGGGAGCTTGACGGGGGTATGGGGACGAGGGAGGACGATGTTTGGTACGGGGAGACGGGCGTTCGGGTTTCCCGGCAGCCTTACTGGAAGGTATTTCCGGATGTAAAATCGCGGGTGTGGAATTTGAACCAGTTGCGGCATATCGTAACGCCTTATTTGACGGCTGTTAGCTACAGTCAAAGCGAATCGGTGATCGAACAACGTGATATATTGAACGTAGGTATATCTCAGCGGCTGCAAACGAAGCGTGGGACCGGTGAGAGACAGCGGACGGTTGACTGGATGCGGCTGAATACGGACGTTACGTGGGTGAATGATTCACAAAGTCCTTCCGAGCGTGGGCCTGGGGCAGATAGATTTATCTGGAACAAGCCGTTTATCCCGATGGTAAATACGCTCACGCAACGGGACAGGCGCACCAGCAGCATGTATGGGGTGAGACGCAACTACATCGGGGCCGATTATAGCTGGCGGCTGAGCGATACCACCGCGGTATTATCGGACATGAATTACGATATTCAAAGCGGGGTGGTGCAGCAGTTTAACGTTGGCTTTTCGCGGATGCGCTGGCCCAATTTGAGTTACTATCTTGGCAGCAGGTATTTGAGGCGGATTACGGTTCTCGATCCGGTGACCCGTGGGGTCCTCCAGAGAGGCTCTAATGCGTTTGTTTTCGCGATTACTTACGTTCTGGACCCGCGATATACGGTGGTTTTCTCGCAGCAGATTGATTTTGACTACGGCGCAACGGTGAGCAGCGAGATCACTCTTATAAGGCGTTATCACAGGATGTATTGGGGTCTTACGCTCAGGACGGACGAGTCGCTGGATGAACGAGGTATCGTATTTAGTATATGGCCCCAGGGTGTTCCCGATCTTTCTGTCGGCCCGAGGCGATATATGAATGTGGGTGGTTCGGCAGGCTATTAGTGATCGCTGAGAATTGGTTGTTATCCAAGATTGTCGGCCAGGTAGTGTTTTGTTTAAGGTAAATTCTAAGAGTTTAAGGAGAACGTTATGGCATTGGTCAATACCAGGAAGATGTTCGAGATGGCGTATAAGAACGGTTATGCGGTCGGGGCGTTCAATGTGAACAATATGGAGATTACGCAGGGCATCATAGAGGCGGTGGCCGAGGAGAAGGCCCCTCTGATTCTGCAGGTCTCGAAGGGTGCTCGCAAATACGCGAAGATCAGCTATCTCAAGGCGATTATCAATGTTGTTGTCGAGGAGAATCCGGACATTCCAATCGCGATAAACCTTGACCACGGCGATACATTTGAGACGTGCAAGCAGTTTGTCGATGACGGCTTTACGTCGGTAATGATCGACGCCTCGCACTATCCATTCGAGGAAAACATTGAAATGACGCGGAAGGTGGTCGAATATGCACACGCCAGAGATGTGGTGGTTGAAGCGGAGCTGGGTCAGTTGGGAGGGATTGAGGAGGACGTGGTCGGGGTTGAGGACGTCGCCAAGCACGTAGCGGACCCGGACCAGGCGGTGGAGTTTGTCGAAAAGAGCGGGTGCGATTCTCTGGCGGTTGCGTGCGGGACGAGCCACGGGGCCTACAAGTTCAAGACCGAGCCGAAACTGGCCTTCGACGTGATACAGGAGATCGGCGAGAGGCTTCCGGGATTTCCGCTGGTTATGCACGGCTCGAGCAGTGTGCTGAAGGAGTTCGTTGATCTAATTAACAAGTACGGCGGGGATATGCCGAATGCAATGGGTGTGCCGGAAGCTGCTGTGAGCAAAGCGGCGAAGATGGCGATTTGCAAGGTGAACATCGATACGGACTTACGGCTGGCCCTGACGGCCAAAATCAGGCAGGTCTATGCTGAGACACCGGGTGAGTTTGACCCTCGCAAGTATCTCGGGCCGGGCAGAGAGGCTATCAAGGCAATGGTCAAACACAAGCTGCACGTCCTTGGATGTGCCGGGAAAGCAGCCGAGTGTCTGTAGAAAGAGCGAAAACCTCTGAACCAAAAGCGTAAACACCATTCACGGTTCGGTAGTTTTTGTCCGATATATGGGGTAGTGGTTGTTTGCCCCGGGTTCTTCGTTTTCGGTCTTAGTTATTCTTGATGTTTGTATGAGTTCTGCAAAATTGCAGGTTAGGCCTATATTGTTGAAGAAAATCTCTTTTATGATTTTCTTCAATAAT